>CAZTFD010000114.1:0-5835 GCA_964612225.1 uncultured Thermoplasmata archaeon
ATAACCCTTGCAGGCGACTTGGTCGTGGACCACGCTGAGACCCTGGCCGTGGTCTGCATCATGCAGGCCTTCTCGCCCGGTGCACCCGTGATCTACGGCTCTGTCCTTACTAGCATGGACCCGAGGACAGGCTCGTACATGGGCGGTGCTCCGGAGAGCACGCTCCTGTGCTCCGGTGCCGTCCAGATGTCGAGATACTGCAAGCTGCCCAACTCTGTCGGCGGATTTGGCTCGGGCGCGAAGGTGCCTGGACTGCAGGCATCCCTCGAGAACGCGACCATGTCGATGGACTGTGCAAGGGTCGGGGGCGAGGTCGTCAACGGGTTCGGCGTTCCTGACGGTTCCACCCTGCTCTCCTATGAGCAGCTGCTTCTGGACCACGAGATCGCGCGGATGACGATAACCATCTTCAAGGGTTTCGAGGTGAACCAGGAGACCATCGCGCTCGACCTGATCAAGAAGGTCGGGATCGGCGGGAGCTACCTGTCCCAAGTGCACACGATGAAGCACATGAGGGAAACGATGATCCCGATGCTCTGGGACAGCGACCCGTACGACATGTGGGTGAAGAAGGGCGCCAAGGATCCGATGCAGGTCGCGCTGGAGAAGGTGGATGACATACTGAAGACCCACAAGCCCGCGCCGTTGGACGCAGGCGTTTCGGGCAAGTTGGCAGCCATCGTCAAGGAGTTCTCGAAGGGGTGAGCTCTCCGAGTGCCTAAACCACTTCAACAAACAATTTACTGTATTTTATATAATTATGTAGTTTGAATTGTCCGATGCTCGTCGCTTGAACGTGGACTATCCTGATGACGCGGTTGCCAGTCATCCAGTCGTTTTGTTGCCTCCGCGATAGTTATATAAATGGTCATAATATACTGCGAACCTGCGGGCCTGTAGCTCAGCTAGGTAGAGCAACCGGCTCTTACTTCGGTTCTGAAAGGGATCGTCGGAGATACCGGTTGGCCAAGGGTTCGAATCCCTTCAGGCCCGCTCTCTCACTCCAACAAGGAGCCTCGAAATGGCTGCAAAACACATGTATTTTATCGGGACCGCGGGGAGCGGAAAGAGCACGCTGACGAATGCGTTCCTTCTATGGTTGCAGAACCAGGGATACGATGGAGTCACCTTGAACCTCGATCCAGGCGCGGACAAGTTGTTGTACACCCCTGATGTCGATGTCAGGGACTGGATCAAGCTGTCGGAGGTAATGGAGGAGTACGGTCTCGGCCCGAACGGTGCCCAGGTGGCCGCGGCTGATATGATGGCCCTCAACATCAAGGAGATATCCCAAGTGGTCGAAGGCTTCAACACCGACTATGTCCTCATAGACACGCCTGGTCAAATGGAGCTGTTCACTTTCAGGCAGAGCAGCCGTTACATAATCGACGAACTGAGTGGGGACGCAGCGGTGCTCTCATATCTCTTCGATCCTGCGCTCGCGAAGACCCCGAACGGATACATATCCTCGCTCATGCTCGCTGCGACGACTCATTTTCGACTGCAGATCCCGACCCTGTCCCTGCTCTCCAAGGCGGATGTCCTTTCCGAGATCGACCGTGACAACATAGATCTCTGGAGCAGGGATTACTACGCTCTGTTCAACGCTTTGATCGATGAGAACGTCGACGGCCAGACCCAGGTGAGCGCGGAGTTCCTACAGGCCCTGGAGACGGTAGGGGCCGGCGGGACGGTCGTGCCTGTGAGTGCCGACACCGGTGAGGGCCTCGAGGACATCTATGCCTTGGCGCAGCAGATCCTCGAGGGCGGCGAGGACATTGAGCGCTGATAGGATCTCATTCCTTCTTGGCCATCCGGATGGCTCGGAGCACTTCTCTCCCCTGATCGGTGAGTGACAGGAGGACTTCTCCTGAGCGCACATCGGATCCGAGCAGGCCAGCGCCCCGCAGCTCCCTTATCACTCTCTCAGTGGCCGGTTTCGCAACAGGCTGCATGCGTTCGATGACCTTGCTCAGAATGACCCATTCCTCGCCGATGGTGGCGATGAACTTCGCCTGGAGAGGGGTGAATCTGTCGACGGCCGTTGCTCCCTGAACGACCGGGAGTCTGACCAGCTTGTCATCGCAATGATAAGCGTCAATCCCGGACCTGAAGGCGGCGAACAGGGCCGCGTCCCCCAGAAGCTTGTGACCGCCGCTTATGTTCAAGCTCAGCGCATTCTTAGCCCCCGTGCCCGGGTCGCGCGCATGTCTCTGAAGGACTTCGGACACGCTATTCACGAGCTCCATGAACCCGTCATCATCCACGATCTCGACCGTGACACCGTGGTCCGTCATCGCCTCGAGATCGCGTATCTTGCCGAAGTCGTCAGACTCTTCGACGTGACGGTCGCCCATCAGGACCAGCCTGTCGTATGGCAGATGCTTCATGGCAAGAAGGACCTTGTCCAGGTCCCCGACGCCGAAGGTCGAGACCAGGACCCTCAAACATCATCACCAAGGAGCAGTTCCGTCGATTCCTCCACCCGCACGACCTTCTTCCTCATGTCGTCGGGGTGCTTGTCCAGCCTGACCGCGCCCTTCGACACGAGGTTCTTGATGTGATGATTTATCGTGGCCTTGTGTTTGCCGACCAGAGTCGCCAGCTCGCTCTCTGTCATCGGTTTCGACTTGTTTTTCGAGAGCACCTTGAGGATCTCCCGCTCCTCCCCCGACAGCACCTTGTTGTATTCCATTCTGAGCAGAGGGAGGTGGATCTCTTCGTAGGTCACGTCGTGGACGTACACGGTCGGTATCCCTTCGAGGATGCAGACCAGCAGTGCAGCGGAAGAGGTCGGCCTAGTCCCTCCGGCTATGTTGAAGACCGCGATCTCCTTCCCCTCGCGCTTGTGCTTCCTGATGTCTGCCCTTATCCTCAGCGCGATGTTCTTGAAATCGAACGGGTCCTCCAGGTCGACCGCGTCAACAGCGATCTTCATGGTCCTGCAATGGTCGACCACGGCCTTTCGTGCCTCAGAAACCTTCTTGACCGCCTCCGGGTCAGAGCGGTCGGCCCCACAATAGAACACGACCTTCTCCACGTCGGGCGTGGATCTTATCGTTGGTATGAGTGACTTGGGGCGGTATCCGAGGGTTCCGAAGATTACGACCATGTTCTTCTCCGAGATACTGTAAGTCGTTTGGTGCTTTTACTTCTTGTGATACCATCAGAATAATTATAAGACCAATATTAATATCTGCCATCCAATCTGATATCACAAAGCATCATACGGTCTTAGGTCTCCATGATGACGAGGTCTGGGGCTCCCGTCTATCATGGAACAAGGGGATGCACAGAAGCAGCACAAGTTCAAACACATCTTCCTGGATGCTGAAGGGACGCTCTACGTCCCCAAGGGTGGCAGATCCCGCTGGGTGTTCTGGGCGGACCCGACTCCGGAGGCTGCGCTCAAGTTCTTCGAACTTGATGATGGTGTCTACGAGGCCCTCAAGCAGATTCGAAGCGAGGCTGACACGCTCTGCCTCGTATCGCGCAACACTGAGGACATACTAGGCGCTCTTCTGAACAAGTTCGGGATCGCCGACCTCTTCGACAAGATAATGCTAAACGGGGACAAGGGGAAGCAGATCGAGCGCTATCTATACCAGAACGGATTGAAGAAGGAAGAGTCGTTGATGGTTGGAGATATGCCAAGCCTGGACCTGTATCCCGTGAAGAGGGCGGGCATAGAGGCCGTCCTGGTCGATCGCCACTACAACAGTTGGGCGAAGGCAGAGAGGATCAAGGGGCTCAAAGACCTACCCTCGTGGTTGAAGATCGCCGACATTGTCGAGGAAATGGAACGGAACCGGTCCAGGATTGCGACTCTGGACGAGTTCACGGATCAAGTGGCTTCGCATGGATTTGTTCGAGCCGATCGCTTGGCGACCAAAAGGTTGATTGCCGTCCCAGGTGCATGAGGTGCGACATCCGAGGGGAAGTTCGAGGCATGGTAAGATGGTGAGCATCACGGCCTATGGTGGTGTGGATCACATAGGCGGCAACAAGATCCTGGTCGAGGATGGGGACACCAGGATATTCCTTGATTTCGGACAGCCGTTCAACATGATGGACGAGTTCTTCGTCGATTGGCTGAAGCCGCGCGATTCGAGGACCGGTCTCAAGGACTACTTCTTCTTCGACCTGATGCCGCAGATCAAAGGCCTCTACGGGGAGAAGTGGTTAAGGGACACGGACCTGAAATACTCGAAGCCCGAGTTCGACGCGATCTTCATCTCCCACATGCATTTCGATCACGCCATGCACCTCAAGTTCGTCGACGACGAGGTGCCCGTCTATCTGGGAGCGGCAGCTGACTCCATCAGACGGTCGTGGGAGGAAACTGGCGGAACGGGTGTATCGTTCGGTGACCACGAGTTCAAGCCATTCCGGACTGGGTCCAAGATCAAAGTCGGTTCGGTGGAGGTCGAGCCGATCCATGTCGATCATTCCGTCCCGGGGGCGTACGGTTTTCTCGTTCATACATCCGCTGGGTGCGTCGTCTATACAGGAGACCTCAGGTTGCACGGGCCCAGGAGCGACATGACGAGGGAGTTCGTGAACCGGGCTGCCGCGGAGAAGCCGGTTGCATTGATATGCGAAGGCACGCGGGTATCTCCCGAAGATCCAAGGGAGGACCTCTCCGAGAAGGAGGTTGGAGAGCGGGCCAGGAAGCTCGTGGCGGGAAACAAGAAGCTGGCGATCGTCTCGTTCTACCCCAAGGACGTCGACCGCATGCGCACCTACAGGGACGTCGCGAAGGCCACCGGTAGGAAGTTCGTGGTATCGACGAAGGTGGCCCATCTCCTGGAATCCCTCAAGGGTGACAAGCGGATCTCGGTACCTGACCCGATGACAGACCCGAACATGTTGGTGTACGTACGCCAGGGCATGACCAGGCCGTTGCCCCATGACAGACACTACAACGAAATGCTTGGACACAACGACCATGTCGTGTGCTGTGACGATGTCGCAAAGCGCCAGGGACAGTTCATATTCCAGACGGACATCATGCAGCTGACTGAGCTCATAGACATACTTCCGAGCTCTGGAAGTCTTTTCGTCAGGTCCAAGAGCGAGCCTTTCGAAGAGGACGATGTCCAGGAGGAGATCCTTCAGAACTGGATCAAGAGATTCAGCCTGGACTTCCACCAGGCGCACGCGTCCGGGCACGCCAACATGGAAGAGATATTCGACATCGTCCGGAGGATCGGTCCCAAGGTCGTGGTTCCCGTGCATACCGAACATGCGGACATGTTCTCGAAGTGTGGGAGGGCAGTCAAGCGCCCTGTCGCCCGTGTGAGCCTCTCCCTATCGAAATGACCGCTTGCGTTCCGACGACTAGGAATACACCACTTCAACAGTCAATACGAATGTCACGATGCCTGCGGCGACGATGGTTGCAGACCCCAAGGCGACGGCGAGAGCTTTTTGCAAATGCTCCGCCAGAGCGAACAGGATGCTCGCGGGAAGAAGTCCGAGGACGCTCATCCGATTGACAGACGGCGCCGAGGGAACCGTCGATAACTCATAGGCGGTCTCCAGTTCTTCGTTCAGTCTATCCCCGTTTCAGGATGCCCTTGTAAAAGGTTAACCCCTCTTCTGTAGAGCTTCCTTGTACCCCCAAATCGCTTAAGAACCATAACCAATGTCCACTCTTGGACAGCAGGAGCTGTGAGCCTTAGATGCACGCGGTAGTGAAAAGGAACAGGGAACCGGGAGCCGAGGTCGAGGACGTGGCCAAACCAGTCGCCGGGAAGGGCGAGGTCCTCGTCCAGATGAAGATGTCCTCCATCTGCGGTACGGATGTTCACATCTGGGACTGGAACCACTGGG
>CAZTFD010000115.1:0-5798 GCA_964612225.1 uncultured Thermoplasmata archaeon
CGACATCGGCAGCCTCAGGATGCAGATTGATCTGAGCGGCTTCGGAATCGCGGACAACGACCTGACCTTGACTGAGATCGGCAAGTTCGGCGCCAAGCTCACCAGTTACGGAGTGGCCCACCCGACAAGCGGAAGGCTTCTGACCATCAACAACACCCTGTACTCGAGCGATGCCCCAGTCTTCGGTTCCTTGTCTGGACTGGCCATCGGGTCCGTCATATCGACAGACGGCGTTTCCTACTCGTACACAAGCACTTACACTGCTCTGGACTCAATCGACGCGTCAGCACCGGACTACATGATGAACGCGACTGCGATGCTTGATTCGCCGGCAGTGCACCACGTGAACAACATCACTCTGCCAGGTCTATACGAAGCCGTCCAGAACTCCACGAGCGGGCATGTCAATGTCACCGGATACCACCCGTGGGTCGTTCTCAGCTCCGAAGAGGGCCCGAGCGTGACTGAGCTTGTGCACGTATGGATTGAGAAGTCGGAGAAACCCACGGTCAAGGGCGGAATCGACACGACACACACCGGAGTGTATGCGGTCAAGGTCAACAACACGGTCACGAAGTACATTGTCAAGGTGGGATCGAATGTCACCTTCGACGCCACCGAATCAATCGACCCCAACGGCAACCCGCTCACATACATGTGGGACTTCACAGATGGAACCACGGTCACGACGAACAACAAGACGGTGGTACACATCTTCGCCAGTGCGTCCGACCTCAGACAAGTTGTCCTCAACGTCACCGATGTATCCGGCCTCTGGAACGAGACCCAGATCAACGTCACATGCGACGGACTGGCTCCATCCCCGGTGATATCATTCCTGAACAAGACCGTGAACACCACCGACAACTCGGTCACGGTCAACCAGCGCGAAGGATTCGTCTTCAATGCGACCGATTCGGTCGATGATGTCTCTGTCGGGGACCCACATGACGAACTCGGCATCATAGACTATGTCGAGTTCGACTACGGCGACGGCAACAAGTCCGGGAGGCTCCCGTGGACGCAGGCCGAGCAGAACGCTAGCCACTCATACGCGAGTGCGGGCGATTTCAACCTGACGCTGAACGTCACGGATGTGGTCGGACACTGGAAGAACACGACGATCGTGGTCCACGTGAATGACACGACTGATCCGACCGTCAGCTACACGGTCAAGAACGCCACTGGCGGGACCAACCTGGTCGAGAACAAGACGATCGTGTTCGATGCTAACCTCACTGCGGACAACCTCAACAATGTGAGCTTGATGCAGTTCTCATGGTACTTCGGCGACGGCACGTGGTTGAACGGCACCGGCGCGGAGGGCATGCTGAATGTGACGCACGTCTACACGAGGATAGGTCCCATTACAGTCTCACTCAACGTGACCGATCTGAACGGGAACTACCTCAAGACGCCCAAGCAGATCACGATCACCTCAGGGCCAAGACCGACCGTGAGGATCGACCGCGTATACTACGAGCCTGGGAACTTCACTGAGGGCCAGTCAGGGTATATCATCGTGAACATGACCAACACGGGCAGCGCAGCTGCGAACGGAGTCGTTCTCTCACTGTATCTGGTCAACTCGGACGGGAGCGAGAAGCTCCTGACGACCTGGGACACCCTGTTGAACGGTTCGCTCGAAGTGGACGTCATCGAGGTGGGCGGCAAGGTACAGGCCAAGATCCCGTGGACCTTCGACAACAAGGGCACATACACCTTCAAGCTGAACGTCACGAGCGAGAACCAGCTGAGCCCGGGCAAGTACACGGCGAGCGGCGACCTCGCGCTCCATGTGAAGGAGGCCGGCTGGAAGAAGCTCCTCCTCTGGGGCGGCGTCGCGGCAGTGATAATCCTGGTCCCGCTGGCCATATACCTGAGCCGCAGGTGGTCCAAGCGCGAGAAGAAGGGCCCGAGGCGAGAGAAGAAGGTCGTCGAGAAGGAGAAGGACGAGGACCTGTAGTCGCCATTAGACCCAAAACCGCACAAACCTCTTAATCACACTTTTCATTATCTTCTGACGAGCAATCATGCCGAGGAGATGGCGTCTGATCGACAGCGGGGTTGTGCACCCTTCCGAGTCCGCCGCTCTGGACGAGGCCATCCTGGAGGCGCATGTCCAGGGTGCGGTGCCGGGCACGCTTCACTTCTACAGGCGGTCCGTTCCAACGGTCTCGATCGGGTACTTCCAGAAGATATCGGACTCCGTCGACCTGCTTGAATGCCAGAGATGGGGCGTATCTGTGGTGAGGCGCAAGTCTGGCGGGCGCTCGATATATACCGATTCTGGACAATTGATCTACGGTCTCATCGTCGACGGATGCGATGTGCCCGAGGACAAGAGCGCCTTCTGCACGATCTGCGAGGCGATCGCGCGCGCACTCAGTTCCTTCGGGGTCGATGCGCGTTACCGTCCTCCCAACGATGTGGAGGTTGCCGGCCGGAAGCTTTCGGGCAACGCCCAGCTGATCCGGAAAGGTTCGCTCCTCCAGCACGGGACTGTCATCGTGGACACCGATATCGCCATCATGGATGCCGTCCTCAAATCGGGCCCTGGGAAGGACAAAGGGGTGACTAAGCCATCGGACAGGGTCACAACTCTGAAATCGCTCCTCGGGCACGCCCCATACATGGGCACTATCAAAGACCGCATCGCAGGTGAGATATCAAAGAGCCTCGACGCCGAGTTCGTGGAGGCCGAAATGACCTCGGACGAGCGCGATCATGTGAAGAAGCTCGTCGCGGAAAGGTATTCCAGGGACGAATGGAACATGAAGTTCTGATCACATCTCTTCAGGACCTTCGAGCCCGAGGCAGTTGAGCGCGTTCTTGAGCGTCCACATGCTGGCTTCTACGAGGGCGAGACGCGAGTTCCTCGCCGCCCCCTCGGACTTGAGTACCGGCACGAACCTGTAGAACTGGTTGAATTGCGCTGCTAGGTCCTGGACGAAGACCGCAAGCAGGTGCGTCTTCCTGTCCTTCGCGCATTCTGCAATGACTGACGGGAAGCTTGCGATCATCTTTGCCAGCTCCTTCTCGTGGTCGTTCACAAGTTGTTTCGAGTCGAACCTGCGTTCCCATTCCCCGGCCTTGGCCAGTATGGAACATGCGCGCGCATGCGCGTATTGGACGAAAGGCGCGCTGCTGCCCTCGAAGTTGAGCGCATCCTCCCACTTGAACACGATCTGCTTCTCGGCCTGTATCCTGGCTATGTTGTACCTTAAAGCCCCAATGCCCACGGTGTTCGCGATCTCTTTCATGCGCTCCTCGGAGAGGTCCGTCCTGCGCTTCTTGACCTCCTCAAGGGCCCTGTCGACTGCTTCGTCAATCAAGTCGTCGAGGTTAACGACGCGGCCCCTCCTCGTGGACATCTTGCCTTCGGGGAGAGAAACGAACGCATAGTAGACGATCTCCGGCTTCCTCTCGACGCCCATGATGGACAGTGCCGCCCCAAGCTGCTGCATCGCCAGCTTGTGGTCCTCTCCCAGGATGTTTATCGCGACATCGGACCTGCTGAACTTGTCCATGTGATAAGCCAGGTCCCTTGTGGTGTACACGGATGTGCCATCTGCGCGGGTGAAGAACCACTTGGTCTCCCGACCGCTGATGCCGAAGCTCTCCAACTCGAGATAGTGCGCGCCCTCGAGTTCCCTGCTGAATTCCGAGCCTTTCAGTTTCTCGATGATCTTCTCGACGCTCTTGTCAGCCACGAACTTGGATTCCCATGTGAAGACTTCGACGTGGACATTCATCCGATCAAGGCTCTCGACGATTGCAGAAAGTACCTTCTGGCAGGACTCTCGGACCAGGCCAACCGTGGCGAGGTCTCCGTGCTCTAGCTTGTACAGCATCTGGTCGACCTCCGCGACCAGCTCTGGTCTTTCCTCAAGCAGCTTGTTGGCCTGTTGGTAGTAGAGCACGTACCTGTAGTCGTCCTTGTCGCGCTCGGGTTCTGCATCGAGCTTGAGGTGCTTCACTCCCCAGCTCATTACGACCACCTGGCGCCCGACATCGTTCACATAGAACTCCGTCGCGACGTCATATCCAGCCTGTCGCATGATCCTGGCGAGAGTGTCGCCTATGATCGGGTTCCTGGCCCTTCCAACATGTATCGGCCCGGTCGGGTTGACGCTGGTATGCTCGACAAGGATCTTCGCCTTTCCGTGCTCGGATGCGCCGAACTTGCCTTTCTTTGCGAGCGCGTCGTCAATCGATGTCTGCGCTAGCTTCTCGAAACTCACTCTGAAATTGACATAGCCGCCGTTAGACTCGACCTTCTCGATCATCCCGTGGGGTCTGATCTTCGATGCAATGTCCTTCGCTATTGCGTCAGGGGCCCTCCTCAGCTTCTTGGATAGCGGAAAGCACGGAAAGGAGAGGTCGCCCATGCCAGCAGGAGGTCTGTCGAGGACTATCGGCGTCTCGACCTTAAGCTCCTTAAGAGCGGCCTCGACCGCTGTGGATATCTCTTCCTTGAAAGTCTGGAACGGGTCCTTGGTCATTCTATCAGTTCACCCTGAATCTCAATATTGCGGCGATGCCTCCGAAGGCCTTCATGAGCAATCCTCCCTCCTCGGACTCGCCTGAGATGAACTCCACCTTGGTGTTGTTCTGGGCGGCCATCTTGTGCAGCTCGCCGACGAGATCATCGACCTCATCGACCTTCATGATCGCCCCGCACTTGCTGCATTTGACGTCCTCTGTTGAATCCTTCGCCATGGCTTCCTTCTTTGCGCCGCACGCGGGACATGTTAGCTTCAGTCTGACCCTCCTCAGGTCTTCCGAGAGTATCAGAGTATCGACCGCGCCTATCATGAGGGCGTTCTTGACCTGCTCCTCGCCGTACATGGACATCCCCCCGTCCGGTTTCCGGATCTCCTCGAACAGCCTCTGGACGATATTCTTCTCTCTCATCAGGTCGAGGTCCTTCAGCTCCTCCCTCGACTTCTCGACAAGCTCCTTGAGGCCGTACTCGTCGGTGTAGCCGACGTCGAAGGTGTCCAGGATCTTCTTCTGGAGCTCGTAATGGAGGTACTCGCTCTTGACGAAGAAGTCCTTGGTGGGCCCTGGACCGCCGACGAGTATCCCCTTGAGATTCTTCTGTGACAGGAATGATTCGTTGACCACGTCTGCCACCTTCTTGTAATACTCGTGCGCCGCGATCTCGATCAGCCGTTCGAACCTGCGGGCGGATTGGCCGCCCCTCCCGTGCTTGCTCGGGACCAGGGACTGCATGTTCTTGATCGGTATTATCCGCTTGCCGCTCAGGAGCCCGACGGTTGCCTCGGCCCGATCGATGACGATGAGGCCGAAGACCTCCTTCGTCTCCAGCATCCCCTCGATAGGCTCTGTCAGGAACTTCGATTCGCACCTATAGATGAACGTGGGCACTGGCTCAGGCGGCTCTAGGACGAACTGCACCATGTCCGTCTGATCGGCGCCTATTGACCTGTGCCCGACGAAGAACACGAGCCCATTCTCAGGCGGCTGCTTGAAGTTCTTCAGCCTCGACAGTATTGATGAGATCGCGGATTGAACATTCTTCCTTGTGCTCGCGGACTTGATGTTGGAGGATTGAGAGTATTCACTGCGCAGGTAGTTCGAGACATCGGAAATCTGTCTCGATGGGGGAATGTAAAGAGAGATGAGTTCCGTCCCCCGTCCGGATAGTTTCCGGACCTCCTCGAGGCTCCTTCGGAACTCGTACTTCTGGAGGTCTGTCAGCTCGGTCATCTGAGAACCAGTCCGAAGCCTTTTGTACGGGTTAGAGCGTTCACCATTATAATAGTTGACCA
>CAZTFD010000116.1:0-5739 GCA_964612225.1 uncultured Thermoplasmata archaeon
AGTTCCGGCCGCCGGAGGACGTCGCGGTGTATTACGCAGCGGCCAAGACGCTGGATCAGGCCGCGAAGCTGGCCACGCATGACCTGGTCAGGTTCATCTCTGACCGCAGAGGATGCGACTTCGAAGAGGCTTACATGCTAGCGAGCGTTGCTGCCGATCTGAGAATCTCGCAGGTTGTGGACCCTCTCATGGCGGCCAAGATGTCGATCTCCAAGAGGTATCTGTGATCTTCCTCAGACGTCCTCGTCGCCTTCTCTCCAGTCCAGGCCCGGTGTCCTGAAGCCCACCTTGGCGGCCGGTGGGAACTTGCGCTTGTGTGAAGACATCCGCACTGTTTTCGCTATCCTTCTGACTTCCTGTGCTGATGTCTCGGCGCGCTCCGCGATTTCCTTCTCGTCCAGTCCGAGCTCGATCCCCAGCAGGATTGCGTCCAGCTTCCTGTAGATTATCCCCATCTCGCCCTCGTCGGTCTGTCCCTTCCAGAGACCAGCCGACGGGGCCTTCTTGACTATCTTGTCAGGGATTCCGAGCCTTCTCGCGAGCTCCCAGACCTCGGTCTTGTACAGGTCGCCTATTGGCTCGAGGTCCGCTCCTCCGTCCCCGAACTTCGTGAAGTATCCAACCAGAATCTCGCTCTTGTTGCTGGTTCCGACGACGAGCCGCCAGTCCGTGTTGGCATAATGATAGAGCGCGATCATCCTGGCCCTGGCCTTGATGTTCGCCAAGGATTTCCTGTCGATCTTCCCCTTGATGGCCTTCTTGAACCCCTCTATCGGTGCCGTGATGTCGACGATCTTGTAGTCCACACCTTCCAATCTGCACAGCTCGATCGAGTCCTTCAGGTCATCCTTTGGGGAGTCCTTCTCTGGCATCAGAAGCGCCAGGACCTTCTTCTTCCCGACCGCTCTCGCGCACAGCCGGAGGACCACCGCAGAGTCCACTCCGCCGCTTACGCCGAGAACGTACCCCTTCGCGCCCACCTTCCTGAGCTTCTCCGCTAGGAACTTCTCGATCACTTTCTCTGTGTTCTCTTTGAGCGCCGGGAGTATCATCGTGCTTGAATGAACCGGTCTGGATATATCGCTTATGGTGTCGCTTCTGACATGCATCAAAAGACAACGATAATCTATGGGCAATGCGCTCCTCGTACCAATGGCCAAGACCGTTATCACGCTCGCGCAAATCACCTGTCAGCTTCACGACAAGCAGGGCAACTTCAAGCGCATGAAGGATGTCGTCAAGAAGACCAAGGGGAAGATCGTGGTCTTCCCCGAGCTGACACTCACGGGTTACCTTCCAAGGGACGATCTGCACGTTCTAGCGGAGACTGTCGATGGACCTCTCATCAAGTCGGTCGCGAACCTCGCAAAGGAGACCGGCAAGGACATCATCTTCGGGGCTCCCTTGAAGGATGTTTCCGTGCCTGGCCTGATGTACAACTCATGCCTCTTGGCCACGGGCAGTGGCAGGCTTTTCAGATATGACAAGATGTACCTGCCGACGTTCGGCCCGTTCGAGGAGAGAGTGTTCTTCGCGGAGGGCAGGGACGTGATCGTCGGTAGGACCAAGAACGCCACAATTGGCCTCATGATATGCTACGACATGTTCTTCCCCGAGGTGTCTAAACTCGAAACGCTTCTGGGCGCGCAGATACTCATCAACATATCGGCGGCTCCCACAACCTCCGCACCGTTCTTCAGGAGGGTCATGCCTGGCCGGGCCGTCGAGAACGGCACATTCATCGCGTACTGCAACATGGTCGGTGTCCACGGGAGCCTTGTGTTCGGCGGTGGCAGCGTGGTGCTTTCCCCCCGCGGAGAGGAGATAGCCTGTGCGAGCGACCTCGAGGAGGAGATTGTCGAGGCTGAGATTGACCTGTCTGATATCGATGTCGCCCGCCGGTTCCGCCCGCTCGTGAGGGACACGAGACCGGAGATACTGGACGAGATAAGTTCCGTCCTCAGAAAGAAGAGAAAAAGGAACGGTGTGCCGCCCGGATATGCTTAAATACGGACAGCTTTCTGAAGGTAGCCGAGCTGAGGTGGCCCAGCCCGGTAAGGCGCGAGCCTGGAATCTCTGCTGACAAAGCCAGCGAGCTCGTGGCGCTCTGCGCCTCGGGAGTTCAAATCTCCCCCTCAGCGCTTTCTGCGCTTCAGTGGCAGCATCATCAGGGTCTCGTCAACGTACATGTCGCCTTCCTTCATCGCGTCAGGTATCCGGGCTAGCTCCACGAAACCTACTTTCTTGTACAGATTGAGAGCCCGGTCGTTGTAGTTCATCGCCGACAGGTCGATGAACTCCAGTCCCTTGAATCTCTGACGTGCGAGGTCGATGGTCTTCCTCATGAGCGCCTCACCGACCCCCTTTCCCCTGATTTCCCTGCTCAGCGCAATGCCGAACAACGCCCTGTGAGATCTCTTGTACCTGCACCGGTTCACATCACAGTTGCCCAGTATCCTTCCACCTGAGTCAACGACAAGCATGACCGTCTCCTTGTTCTTGATCTCCTTGAGCCTTTCGGTGAGCCATTTCCTCTCATCGCGGAGGGTGGTCTTCTTGTTGACTATGATTCCAGACATCGATTCGTCGGCGAACTCGTTGATGAACCTCATCAATTCTCTTGCATCGGCAGGCCTTGGCTCTCGGAAGACCACACTGCTGCCGTCCTTCGCCCTGAAGCGGTGTGAGACCATTGAGGGGCATAAGGTGTCCTACAGAAAAGCCTTCTCGCCCCTGTGCTTCAGGACTAAGCGCCAGGATTATTATGCGAGCCGGAGTTATCTTGGCGCGGCTCGGTGAATCTCGTGGGCAGGTTTCCATTGCAGGGGTTGCTCGGAGGACGCACATTCAAGGAGTTGATCCAGGCCATCCTTTCTTGGGCCTTTGGAATCGTGATATTCGTGGCCTTCCTGATAGCCGTTAACTTCCTCAACGCCCTTTGGGTATTCCTCGGGGCAGTCGCTCTGGTCATCTACATTCTACCGCCGATTCGTTTCAGGGACCCTTTTCGGGTGCCCCCGTGGGAGCTCGCCCTCCTCCTCTCCCTACCCGCGATGCTCTACGTCTCGAGAGGGAGCAAGACCTTCGGGGACCTCGGAGACTTCTGGCGCGACGTCACCTCGCTGACTAACTCCTTTGGCTTGGCCACGCTCGGGTTCCTAATCATGGCTGAAATTGAGATGTACTCGAGCCTTAAGACGAACCGCGCGTTCTCAGGGTTGTTCGTCTTTCTATTCACGATGGCTGTTGCGGGGTTCTCGATGGTCACGGTGTTCGTGTCGGACCAAATCAACTATCCAGATCTAGTGACTCGCGTGTTCTCCCCGTCGATTGGCGACAACTACGACGTGATGATGTTCTTCTTCTATACAGCCGTTGGCGGGGCCGTTATGGGTGTGATCTACCCGGTGTATGTGAGGGTGTTGTCCCCCAAGCGTAAGCTATTGTGCGGGTTTGCAAAGGGCACTGAGCGCAGGGAGGAGTGTCGATGAAGGATCAGACCATGCTCCGGATGATTTGGATCCTCCAGCTCTCCATGCTTGTACTGGCCCTGGCCCTCGTGCTTACGGGCAATAATACCTGGGTCCCGGCGACTCTCGTGTCATTCTTCATCACGCTGCTTCCATCCATCCTGAAACGGAGCGTCCGCGTGGTCCTTCCTGTGTGGCTCGTCCTTTGGATAGTCATCGCTGTGTTTCTTCATTCGACCGGAGGCGCCTTTGGGTTCTATGACGACGTGCCGTTCTGGGACCATATAACTCACGCGGTCTCCGCCTCCTTGATAGCTGCCCTGGGATTCGTCGTCGTCCTCACTATCGACTTCTTCTTCGAGTCGATCACTCTGCCCCGTCCCTTCGTGGCCTTCTTCGTGCTGATGTTTGGGATGGCGGTCGGGGTGTTCTGGGAGGTTATGGAGTTCTCCCAGGATGCGTTGACGGGTACGAAGCTCCAGTACAGCCTTGACGACACGATGTGGGACCTATTCTTCGACGGCATGGCCTCGCTAGCGGTAGCGGTCTTCTCCTACTCGTATCTCAAGGACAAGTCGGGGGAAAAGTTCGCCCAGGAGTTGGGGCTTGCTCATGCCAAGAAGCGAGTCAGCAGGGCGCTCAAGAAGTCCTAGCGGAATCTTGCCGGGGCCCAGTCCCAAGGATACTCGCGAGCCTATTCTCGGCCATCCGCAGATCGTCGGGCGTGTTCAGATTCCAGAAGCTCAGGAGGTCTGGGTCGAGCATGCGAAGTGCGGGCTCGTCGACCTTCCTCAACTCCATTCTCATGTATGCGTCCATAATCTTGCGCCTCCCGTCGGCGAGTGCGGACTCGAAAGCCGCCAACGCAGTCTTCCTCTCGTAGACTCCATGGACTGGTTCTGCCAGGCCACGTACCATCGGTATCGCACCCTCGCTCCCCGCAGCGATGGATGCGATATATCTGCACAGCTCCGGTTTGAGGAACGGGGTGTCGCACGGACTGACCAGAACGTATTCACCTCCAGCTGCTGAAAAGGCAGCTGAGAGACCCTCCAATGGCCCGATTCCGGAGTTGCGGTCCTCCACCAGCCTGCAGTCGAAATGCAGAGCGCTTCTGTAATACGCGGCCTTGCCCTTCCCGACGGAGACGATTACCTCGTCGGCGACCTTGCGAACGGCGGTGATGACGTGTTCGATAAGGGTCCTGCCGCCCAGGCGAACTAGCCCCTTCTCCTCGCCCATACGCGTGCTGAGTCCGCCCGAGAGGACGACAGCCGAAAGCATCGATGATGTCAAGCGTTCTGCGCCTTATCAACGTAACTGGCGCCTGGTTCTGCCAAAAAGGTTATTATCGGTCAGCATCTACGCAACTCGGGTGTCAGACCATGGCCAAGATAACCATGAGCCAGGGCGCGGGCGGGGAGCGGATGCAGGAGTTCATCCGCGAGTTCGTGCTCAAGGAGCTCGACCACGACTTCGGCGAGATACCACTCGCAGCCTTGGATGATGCCGCGATAATAGAGGGCATCGCTTTCACTACTGACTCGTACACGGTGAAACCTCTGTTCTTCCCGGGAGGCGACATCGGGGTTCTTGCCGTTGCGGGCACCGTCAATGATCTTTCCGTCATGGGCGCGCAGCCCATGGCGCTCTCATGCGCGATGATCATACAAGAAGGGTTCTCCGGAGACGACCTCCACAAGATAATGCGAAGCATGAACGCGACTGCAAAGAAGGCCGGGGTCAGGATAGTCACGGGCGATTCCAAGGTCGTAGAGAAGGGCGCTGCGGACGGCCTCTTCATCAACACGAGCGGCATCGGCAAGCGCTCGGGTCATCTGGACCACAACATCGAGATCGTTAGGAGGTCCAGGCAGTTCAAGTGGAACTGGCCGAACGACTCCGGGGTCGCAGACGGTGATGTCATCATAGCTTCTGGTTCGATAGGGAATCATGGTGTCGCCCTCCTGTCCTTCAGGGAGGGCTACGGGTTCGAGACCACGGTCAAGAGCGATGCCGCACCGATGAACCACGTGATTGCGGACGCCCTCAAGGTGGGCGGAATCACTTCGATGAAGGACCCCACGAGAGGAGGGGTCGCGAATCTCCTGAACGAATGGTCAGACAAGTCCAAGGTGGGCATCAGGATCAGGGAGGAGGACCTCCCGATGGACGAGGCGGTCATTTCGGCCTGTGAGATGCTCGGCATCGATCCGCTGGAGATAGGCAACGAGGGCAAGATTGTGATAGCTGTGGTTCCGGATATGGC
>CAZTFD010000117.1:0-5720 GCA_964612225.1 uncultured Thermoplasmata archaeon
GAGCCTATCCAGATTCTCAGAGCCGTTCAGTTTTTCGACCGCTTGTCTATTCCTCTTGCCATCCCTATTCCTCAGCTCAGGATCTTTCATGTAGGCCTCTATCGCATCGGCTAGGGCCTTGGGATCATTCTCCGGGACGAGAATAGTGTCCACGAGTTCAGGGATTCCGGCATGTGCTGTCGACACAACAGGCTTGGAGAATGCCATCGCCTCCATGATCGACACCGGTAACCCTTCCTTCTGCCCGCTCGGTGAGGTTTTGGACGGGAGGCAGAAAATATCGCAAGCCTGGTACAGGATCTTCAGCAATTCTTCGTCGACTGCCCCGAAGACCTTGACCGTTCCAGCCGAGATGAGATCAGAGGCTATGCCTCTAACGTCGATCGGGCCCTCGCCTACGATCCAGAACACCACACTTTTCCCCTTCATCATTCTGACAGCATCGACTAGGGTGTCGTATCCCTTGTAGTCATGGAACTTCGCGACGGTAAGCACCTTAGTCCTGTCATCCGTCTTGAAATCGTCGAGAGGCACCTGCAGTCTGATCGTTACCACTCTCTCATCAGGGATGTGCGCCACGGAACAAAGTAGATTGCGGTTGTATTCACAGATAGTGATGATCTTGTAGCTCCCCATGAGCGCCTTCTGGAACAACTTCCTATTCGCGTAGAAGACAAGTTCGTGTGAATGGACTGTGACTGTGTATGGGATGCCAGTAAGCAGGTTGCAGAAGTAGGCCATGAACATCTTCCGATCCGCGAAGTGGCAGTGGATGATCGTGGTATTCGCTCTCACCATCTCGCGAGAGTATTGCGCGGCGAGCATGAGTTCTGGGAGCGCCTTCTCTCTAGTTGCTTCGGCGAATGCTCTTAGGAATGTTCTCGGTTTCCTCACAAGCCAGAGGAATGATGATAAAATCCCCTTCAAGACGCTGGGCTTGTGGACATGCCAAGAATCCTTTGGACTGTAAAGACCAGGTGAAATCTTGGTCGGGAAGATATGTATCTCAAACCCATGTGCCTCCACCCCTTCAATCTCTCTGAAGTTGAAGCTCGGGAGTCCTTCCTTCATCGATAGCACATATGCGATTTTCCGGGCTGATTTGTCCATTGGGGATTCAACTCTGAGGGGCATGTCCATGAATCTGGGCACACTCCCTTGATGCCTATGCAGATGCAAACCGATAATGGATATATAGCTGTTGTTTATATCAATCGCGATGAGCCGACCCAGAGAGGCAACTATAGCAATCACCTACAAGTGCAACTCAAGATGCACTATGTGCAATATTTGGAAGGTGAGCGACTCTGATGAGTTGCCTTCGGAGCAGTACGCCAAACTGCCAGACTCTCTTCGCACAATCAATGTCACCGGCGGCGAACCGTTTCTTCGAAAGGACATTGTAGAAGTCCTCAGGCAGATAAATAAGGCAGCGCCCATGAGCAGGATAGTGATCTCTTCGAACGGCATGCTCACGGAGAGGATCACAGATGCGATGGCCCAGATACAGAAATTCCACCCTAAGATCGGAATCGGCATCTCTGTTGATGGTCTCGGCGAGGTGCACGACAGGATTAGAGGCGTGGAGGGCGGTTTTGAGAAGGCCATCAGAACGGTCAAGGCGGTCAAATCCGCCGGCATTGATGATGTCAGGATTGGTATGACCATAGTGAAGGAGAATGCTCATCAATTGCTGGATGTCTACGATCTCTCCAGAGACCTGGGGGTAGAGTTCACCACTACGGTTGCTCACAACTCCGGAGTCTACTTCAGGAAAAGCGACAACGAACCCATATCGGCTAGCCCACAGCTCAAGTCTGCGCTTCGCAGCGTGGCCGATTCACACCTTCGCTCGATGTCCCCTAAGGACTGGTTCAGAGCATACCATATGGAGGGAATAACCGCTCACGACCTTCGTCTGTCGGCTAGGGGCAAATGCGAAGCAGCGTCGAGGTTCTTCTTCATGGATCCCAAGGGTGATGTCTATCCATGCATCGTCATGAACAAGATCCTGGGCAACATAAAGGACTTCAATACCCTCGAGGACATCTTCAGAAGGCCAGAGGTCGATGGGGTAAGGGAACTCGTCAGATTGTGCAAGGCCGACTGCTGGATGGTGTGCAATACTAGGAGCCTCATCATCAGCCACCCTGGCCGGTCGCTATTCTGGGTGATAAAGAACAAGCCGAGAGCCCATCTATCAAGGACTCCTTGAGCGTCTCACTTCTCCGTAGACACTAAGGATTCTATCAACCACTCTGTCCCAGGTGAAGTTCTCGGAAACAAACTGCCGTCCCCGCTGGCCCTGATCATTCCTGAGATCGTTGTTCTTCCAGATTTCCATGATTGCATCGGTAAGACTGCTCGTGTCGCCCGGAATCACCAGCCTCACCGATTCAGGTCCAATCTGTGACGAGATGCCCCCCACATCCGATGCTATTGACGGCAGTCCGGCAGCCATCGCTTCCAATAGCGATATGGGCAGTCCCTCCGACAGCGAGGGCAGAATGTAAGCGTCCGCATGTGCGAAATACGGTGCGATTTGCGAATGGTCGATTACTCCCAAAGCCTTCACCGAGTCCGTCTCCCTCTCCAATCCCTGGACTTCTCTCATTAACGGCCCATCTCCGATGAATATGAAGCTCATTTTGCTCCTCGCCTCTTGCGGGAGCGCTCGGATTGATTGGAGCAGTATGGAGACCCCCTTGATCTTCGCCAGCCTCCCGACAAAGAGAAGTATGAATCTATCGTTGTTGTACTCCGCGGGACGTTTCAGGCTGCTCCGGGAAAACTCCTCAGGGGTCACTCCACTGGAGAGCACTTCCGCCTTCTTCCTCAGTCCTCTGATAGCGTCAGCAGTTCGTCCATCCGTGCAGAAGACATACTCTGCTCTCCTCAGGGTAATCCATTGCATGATCTGTATTCCCTGTCGGAACGGTGACGGCCAATCCTGGGGATGGAACGCAAGTCCATGCATAGTATACACGACCGGGGAGGGTGAGAAGATCGCGCAGGCGAACCCACTAGTCGCATCGTGTGCATGGACTAGATCGTACTTCCCTTTTCTGAGCTCCCTGATTACGAACGGGATCATGGTGAGCTTGGTCGTGAATCTGCGCGATATTGACGGTACCCTGACGACCTTGACTCCTTGGACACTCGCATTTCTTGGTTCGTCATCAGTGCAAGGCACAATAACAGTTATCTTGATTCCTCTTTCAGACATCTTCTTTGCAATTTCGTAAACGTGCGTTTCGATGCCGCCTATGATGGGCGGAAAACTCTTGGGACCGACCATGAGGACCTTGCATTCCTGCGTAGAACCCGGGGTGTCTGTCACATGATCGATCCTGCCTGGAACCAGTGCCCGCGGCGAAATCTATTCTGGTTGGTCAAACTTAAGATTGTTACAGCGATATAACCCTTCCCTGCTGTGCATCGTCTGTCTTCTCGCTGATTCATTTGAATTGTCGGGGAGAATGTCACTGAACCCAGCCAAGGCTCTACTGAAGCGCTTCTCGATACCAATCATAGAGGCGCTTGTTCCTATATGACACGGAGAACCGTCCAGTTTCCACTTCTTTGAATGCAGTCTCGCCCATCCGTTTCCGCAATGACCCATTCTCCATCAATCTGACTAGAGATGCTTCCAGAGAGTCGACAATCGGACTGAAAAGCCTCTCGTCCAAGACAGCGGCGCGATATCTCGCTACGCTCTCAGGCGTTCTCAATCTATCTCTTTCGAAGGAAGTTATAGGGGCATGTACAAGCAGTCCAGTCTCTTCGTTCTTGACGATCTCTGCAAGGGCGAACATGTCGGTCGTGACAATGGGCAGTCTATTCGCCATGGCCTCGAGGACTGCATATCCGAAAGTGTCCATGTAGGAGGGCATGCAAAAAATATCGGACTTGGCAAAGCACTCCTTCCAGAGGAAATCCCTGGGGATCCTTGAGTACAAGGTGACTCCTGGCTCCTTCCTTAGAGTCTCCGCAAACGAATTGAAATACGATTCGTGGTGTTTGGGCGCCCCTGTCACAAAGACAAGGTTGACATCGAACCTCTGTCTCAAGCGTCTGTAAGCATAGAAGAGCTCTCTCCCACCCTTGTCGAAGAAGTGATTGCCTACGAAGAGTATCTTCGTGGGTTCACCATCACCCCTCTTCGGGGGGTTTCGAAGAAGGTACTTCGATGGAACGGCTGGCGGGAGAACGCCAGTCTTACCTGCTATCGACGCGAAATCCTTCCCGAGTCCGAGCTTCAGAGAGTCAAGGGACGCCTCTGAGAGGGTCAAGATTCTCCGGCACTTCGGTCCTTCTAGAAGACGGACGAGCGTGTTGCGCATGGTAGGTCTGGTGTACCAAGTGTCGTCGAAGGAGAAGATCGCTGAAGCATACTCTATGTTACCGATCATCCAAGGTCTGTTCGTTATTGGTACTACTGCGCCGTCAACGTGAACCAAGTCGCATCGAGCCAGGACGGGGACTCTCCGTGGGCTTCCTATGGATTGGAAGAATCGTCCCACCATGTTGACGCCAAGCCTTCTCATCGGTTGGTACACGGGGGGAGTCGAGAACCCCTCGAAGATAGATGGATCTCTGTTGGCAGAGAAACGTACTCCTTTCGGAGGTTCAAGGTACATCGATTCGTGAGTCGGGTGGGCCGGGCCGTAGTAGAATATTCTCGGACCGATAACGTCGTCATCGCTTGATGTGGTCTGATTGAGGTTCCCGTCAACGGATCTCATGTCATCTGTCATTCCGCTGTGCGTATCTGCCTCAATAATAATTATGTTCTCTTGTGAAGAGCCTCTCGGAGCTGCCCTCATCCTATATTCGTCCTTCATTGGGTGCCAGAATGAGCAGCACCAACGCGACCTGCCGCCTATGGCAACCCTGAAAGCTTATCTAGAGCACTCAGGCATCAGGAGACAGCCGCGTACTCGGGAGCGAGATGAGAATGAGTGGTAAGAATCGGGGAACACGTTTCTCGGCTCGACTCCGTGACTCGCTCCTTATCTATTCCTCAGATATGGCGTGCGCCTTGATGGGGTTCGCCTCGTTGATACTGGTTTCGAGGGCTCTCGGTCCTGGAGACTTCGGCGTCTTCTCGATAGCAACGGCCATCATGGGAATCGCTTTCACTCTCTCTGACTTTGGACTTAGCGGGGGTACTGCAAGGCTCGCGTCCCCCGTAGCTGACAAGGACAGGCATAGGTTCGAGAACATTGTCGCGGCGGCACTGAACACGAGGCTCTTGGCGAGTGCGGCTGTCCTGGCCGCGGGAGCGCTCCTCTCATGGCTCATATCTCAGTTGTTGATTGGCGGTGAAGGACAGTATGTCATCGTCATACTGGCATTCGTGGGAGGATTTACGACATCGCTGTTCATGCATGCTAGGGTCGTTCTTCAGTCCGAGAGGCGCTTCAAGGCCCTCGCGACCATGCGGGTCGCCGTTACGGCTGGAACCCTGGTAATCTTGGCGGCCTTGATTCTTCTTGGTCTGCTGAATCCTGAGAGCAGCATCTTCGGATATGCCGTGACTCCTCTCGCTGCATTCGCACTATTCGTCATGATAAGCCATGGACATCAGGGAGGGAAAGAAGAGCTCCTGGATGAAAGGAGGAACCTACTGGAATTCTCTAGATGGATCTTCATGGTCGCGATATTGAGTGCAGTCTTCCTAAGGCTCGATGTTCTGTTCCTCGGCGCCACTTGGACGG
>CAZTFD010000118.1:0-5498 GCA_964612225.1 uncultured Thermoplasmata archaeon
TCGGTTTCTTTCCCTTGTCTTTCGATCTCGTGTGGTAGAGGAGTGCCCCCACGGAGCCCACGGCTAACAGAAGCGCAACTGCGATGATGAAAGCCGTGTAGTCAACGGGCTCGTCCTCGCTCGGAGGGGTCGGCGTCGCTGCGGGCTGGACCACCACGAAGTCGTGGTATGTGATGCTCTGCCAGTACCCCGCGCTGGCGGGCCACGAAGTGTTCTCAGTGAACCAAACATACTCCACCTTGAAAGCGTAGCTGTGGGTCCTGGCCGTGGCGTTCGCAGGTATCGACATGTTCATGGTGAATGTGGCGAACTCGCTGGGGCTCAGCC
The DNA here is from genome assembly GCA_964612225.1 of uncultured Thermoplasmata archaeon. GTDB lineage: Archaea > Thermoplasmatota > Thermoplasmata > UBA10834 > UBA10834 > COMBO-56-21. The sequence goes on from CAZTFD010000118.1 coordinate 328, forward strand.
AGGTCGAGTTCGAGGAGACGTCCTTCCTGAGCCAGGTATTCGGCGGAAGCCAGGAGAAATACGATGATATGTTGGTCACCATCACCTTGCTGGTGAAGTCCGGGTTGTAGAACATCGCGTTCGTGACCGTGAGTACGACCGAGAAATTCTGACCTTGATCGTAGGCGTCAAGCGCGGGGGAGAAGTCCGAGATGACATTGATCTCGTCTCCCTGCCCCGCACTGAACGGCACCGCGGCGAACAGCAGCGACGCGAACGCGGATACTACTGCTAAACGGGCAATGACGCTACGAAACACGCTGCTCTCCCCTTCCCATACACACCTAGTCAGTGTGTAGGTACGTTATCGGATGCCATCTACATATATTGCACTGCGGGCTCTGCGAAGGCCATCAGACGAGGACCCTCTTCTCGTCCTTCGTGACGTTCAGGACCACCTGTGTGTAAGTCCTGTCGACGTTCTCGTGATCGAGGACCTTCTTCACGAAAGTGTTCAGCTCTCCCCTGTTCTGGAACCGGGCCATCACGATCGCATCCCATTCCCCGGTCGAGTCGAACACGGCGAAAACTCCCTCCTCCTTCGCGAGGTCGCGCTCGGTCTCCACGATCCTCCCATGGATGACCTTGATGCCGATGACGACCATGATGTCGTAGCCCAGCTTCGCCGCGTCGACGATGGGCATGTATCCTTGGATCACGCTTGCGCGCTCCATCGCCCTGACCCTGTTCGAGACCGTTGTGAGGGAGACATGCAGCTCCTTCGCTATGTCCCGGAAGCTCTTGCGCGCATTCTCGTTCAGGCTCCTTAGGATGTCAATGTCCAAGTCATCCAACTTTAGCGAGCCAGTATCCTCCTGACGGGCCGTCATCGCCTGCTCGAACGTCTTCCGATTTATAAATACTTTGCAGATTGGGGGATGCGCAATGGTCAATATCGTTGACAACTGTCTGTAGATTGGTCGATTGACCATATTTCTTCAAATAAACTTGATATATGGTCATGGAGATAAGGTACATTGCAGGAGGCCAGAAGAACATGCCCGGCGACACAATGTGCTTCGATGACAGGATCAGAAACTGGGACGAGGAATGGGTGTCTCAGCTGTTGGAGGAAGCCCTGAGGCTGAAGAACAAGTTCGGCAGCACGAAGCCCCCTGCAAAGACCAAGTCCACCCGTGCGTGAAGTTCAATTCTAGGTCGTCGTAGGCTCATTCAGAGAATGCGCATGCTCGTCGTGCGACTCCTTGATGTTCTTGAAGTACGCGAAGAAGATGAGCGATGCGACTATGTAGAAACCCGCGGCGATGTAGAACGGCGTCACCTTGGTGTAATCGCTCGCCCAGAGGAATCCCGCTATGAAGTACGACGCAGAGAAGGCCAGCTGCCAAGTGAGCTGGCTGATCGCGAGGAAGGAGGCTCGTATCTGCTCTGATACGATGTTCATCACGTACGCATTGAGGACCGGCGTCGGCACGAGCATCAGGAAGGACCTGACCGTGTAAAGCAGCGCGACCACGAGCAGTATCGGGGAGTAAGGTATCAGTAGGAGAGGGACGCAGGACGCCAACTGGCAGACCGTAATGAGAGCGACGCTTCCGCGGTAGCCAGCGAAGATCGGGACCACGAACCATCCGATGGCGATGACCGCGTTCGAGAGGGTGATGATCCCCGCCACCCACGAGTCGGACGCTCCCAGGCCTTTGTTGAAGATAATGGGGAACCAAGGTATCACGAACCCCGCTCCCGCCCCGATCAGCGCGTTCTGGAAGCAGTAGACGTACAACCGTCTGCGCATCTTGAGGTCGAAGTGGACCGTGAGCTTCTCAGGCCTCCTCTCGGTCTCCTTTACCCTGAGGACGTAGAGTATCGGTATGAAAGCGCAGACGGCGGTGACCAGGAATACGTATCCGAATCCCTGCGAGAGCTCAATGTCAAAGCTCCTCTCCAGAAGAGGTGGTCCGAAGATGCCCAGGAAAGTGGCAATCGTGAGGCCGATCTGGTTGACGAACCCTTGCACCCCATAGAAGTACTTCATGTTGGCTGCTGTGGTCTTTGTGGCCATGAGTGCCATGAGAGACGGCCATATGAGAGATCCTCCAAGGTTGGTCAAGCTGTAGCCGAGCGTGAACACTGCAAGGTTCTTCTCAGTCACGAACAGGAGGAGGCCAAGCGCCTCGGCGACGAGGCCGACCAGGAACAGTTTCTTCCTGCCGAACGCGTCCGCAAGGTACCCTCCGAATACGTAGGTGATCACCCCGACGGCCGATCCCAATCCTCCCATGAGTCCAATATCCTGGGAGCTGAAATCGAGCGCCGCCCAGTAGTAGATGAGAACGTACCAGAGGACCCCTCCCGTGATGCCTGTGAAGAATGAGGCCTTCACTAGCCATCTCTCCTCCTTTCCCGATGCCGAATAGAACTTCGCCGTCGCCCGGGCGCCATTTTGGCTGGTGCGTGCGAACAATGCTAGCGGACCGGAGGATTTCTCTGTCAGAAGGCAAGCCCCGCATTGCCCCGGAACGCATCTTCCGGTATATACCTCGCGCTAGGACAACAACTGTTCATGATTACATTTATCCAGTAGGATAATCTACAGTCTTGTGATGGAGCTGAGCTTTAGAGCGCTGGTTGCAGCCTTCGATCGGCTTGCGCCCGAGGGCACGCCGAAGCGAAAATTGCTGCAGATAATCTCGATCATCCTAGTTGTTGAAGGGCTGTCCGTGCTCATCCTCTTCTCATACGAGGGTGTGGCTGTTGGCATATTCTCACTCGCGCTGGGCCTGCTACTGCTGGTCTTCCTCAATCCCGTCAAGAAGCCCGGCCTAGTAGAAGAGACGGAAGTCAAACCAAGCTCGATCCGACAGGCGCCCAAGAAAGACCCTCCTGGCATCGTGCTAATCAAGATGGTGCTGGGGCGCGGGGAGGTCGGCGGCTACCTCTTGATGGCCATGGGGGCGGTCGTGATCGCTACCGTGGTAGTCTGGAACAGCTTTGTGTCCGAGACGCCAAGCTACGGCGACCTGGATACGCTCTCGATCATGTTCGGAGGCATTCTCATAATATTCCCTCTGCTGTTCGAGAAGTTCGAGGCCGAGGCTTCCTTCTCCCTCATATTCCTCGGGTTGGTCGCGCTATTTCTGGTCGTGCCTCAAGCAGTGATGTCCGTGCATGATAGCGCTGGCTCGTCCGTTGGCAATGCGTACGTTCACTACATGCTCGCCGCCCCGTTTGCGGGCGCGCTGGACCTCATCGGGATCGATGCGAGTTCTCAAGGCAACCTGGTGACGATGCAGTTTCACGATGGGAACACCCAGACTCTCGCGATTTCCGCGTACTGCGCGGGCCTCTATTCATTCTCCATTTTCCTGGCTGCGTTTGTTTCGTTCGTTCTTGTGTTTGAACGCCTCCCAGTCAGGGTGCTTGCAATCGTGCTATCGATCGGCCTTGTAATCGCATACCTCGGGAACCTGTTCAGGATGGTCATAATCGGGATCGTTGGGTATTACAGAGGCTTGGAGGCTCTTCTGTGGGCGCACGAGAATGCCGGATGGATCATATTCTTGTCTTGGTCCGCTGTGTTCTGGTACCTCCTGCTAGGCTACACTTCGAGGCATCGGGCAACCGACTGACGCATCCGAAGCGGATTAATACCCGGAAGGCAATGGTGCGGGTACTGGAGTGGGCAACCAGGAGACGGTACAGTTGGCAGTATTCTCCAAACGCGTTGTACTAATGCTCCTCCTCGCGCTATTGTTGTTCACGCTCGTTCTCCGCTATCCGATGGTGGAACATGAAAGATACCAGGCGGATTCGTACTTCATCCATAGGCTGTCCCAATCCATTGTTAACGAAGGCCGCGCATTGTGGACTTTCAACTCGCTATCGTACATCGGCTACTATCCTTTCTCTTACCCTTCGGGTACACCATTCTTCATAGCGGATTTGGCGCTTCTAACGGGTCTTTCAGTCGAGACAACAATTCTTGTTTCAGGGGTATTATTTGGCATGATGTTCTGCTTGGCTGCTTTCTGTATAGCTCGCGAGTTCTTATCCGACTCCAGATTCATCCTCGTGGCGACCTTGTTCATGGTCCTCGGGTCAAGATTCATCGACACCACATACTGGGTCGGGAGCGCACGGGGGCCGCTCGTCGTGCTCATGATACTTAGCGTGTTTGTAGTATTTCGTGCTTCATCGTTGAGGCGACCGCTCCTGCTCCCGATTGCGGTTGTTTTGGCATTTGGCTGCCTCGCGCTTCACCACATGGCAGTGCTTTACCTCTTTTTTGGGATCGCTTTCGTTATTGCCTCTCTCGGAGCCGACTTTGTAGTCGAAGGTCCACAAGGGCAGGGTATTCACCCTTTACGCGGCCATTGTCGCCACTGCAATTGCCGTCGCGTCGTTTGGATTCTTCGAGGTGTTCAAAGATGCGATTGTCGGATTCCAGGACGCATCTCTCTTCAGCTCTCAATCGACATTTGTGTCCATTGTCCTTAACATGTCATCAAGTTACACTAGTCAGATCGGTTTCATTCTTCCTCTGGCGGTCGTTGGAACTCTGTTCGCCTATCGAAGAAGGCGGTTGAATGCTCGACTACTGTATCCGTTGATGCTTCTGATATCATTCACACCGCTCCTCGGCCAAGGCTTGTACGTGGCGATGCTAATGACTCCGTTTGTCGCCATTCTGGGCACGATGTGGATTGTTAAGTGGTTCGACCCACTCAGACGGAATAGTTATGCAGTCTTTGCCCTCGTTGCGCTCCTGGCGGGTTCGGCATATCTACAAGGCTGGAATGTTGATAATTGGAATAATAATACTTACATGACTGGCGATACCGTTGAAGTCCCCTCTCAGGTATTCAATGACGCTAACTACCTGCAGTATGAGACTCATGATGAATATGTGGTCTCGAACGCCGTCGTGTTATCGATGCAGCTTTCTTCGATCGCAAGTGCGCAATTCCTCAGCTCGGGCGTCGGGAGTATCCTGACTGGTGATACCACGCGTGAACAAGTTGAAGGAAACGTTAGCCTGTCCGTCGCGATATTCCCGAGGAATCTTCAGGAACTCATCGAGTACAATGGTGACGAATATGCAGTGGAACGAAATGTGAATTCCCTTATGACTGTTGGCGTCAGGTTTGCAAAGACCGAGGGCGTTGGATCGG
>CAZTFD010000119.1:0-5482 GCA_964612225.1 uncultured Thermoplasmata archaeon
CCTCCACCTCCCCCTTCGTCCCCTCGAAGGACACCCACAGAGCCGCCCTCTTCCCAGAAGGCGCACCGTAGGCAGTCGGGTCGGCAGGTTCGACGACCTCCGCCCCGACGAACATCACTCCCGATCCCATCAGACTGAGAGCCGCATCGTAAGCTTTCCAGATGTCGTCGAAGAACCCCAAGATATCCTCGGACGATTCAGGAACAGGCTCGACCCTCAGAGTCGCCTCGGTGATAACTCCAAGGGTGCCTTCAGCGCCGACGAAGAGTTGGGAAAGTCTATAGCCAGTTGAAGTGTAGAGGATCTTCGGGCCAGTTCGCAAGACTCTTCCGTCCGCCAGGACCACTTCGAGGGACATGATCCTGTCCGAAATGGTCCCGTATTTCTGATGTTTTCTGCTGAAACCAGCAGTGGAAATCGCCCCTCCAACGGTCGCCACCTTGAACGAACCCTGTACCTGGGTAAGGGCGAGACCATATCCGGCCAGATGCTCCTCCAACTCCTTGAGCGTGATTCCTGGTTGAACTGTTACAGACAGGTTCGGAGGACTGACCTCTAGAACTCTGTTCATCCTGATAGTATCGATGACGATACCGCCATGGATGGGTACCAGCATGCCAGTTCTGTTGGATGCTCCGCCCTTCGGGAGAATCGGTACCTTGTGCTCCGCCGCCACTCTGACGATTGCCTGAACCTCGGATGTTGACTCAGGCAGGACCACAAGATCTGGAAAACGGTTACACTCCTCCTCGGGCTTCATCCTGTAGCAGTCCGTTCTGTAAGGGAGCAAGTCCGGGGGGCTCCAAAGGACTTTGTGTTCACCCAGAGCGGCAACAAGGACATCTTTGACCTTGTCCCGCAGAGCCGGACTCATCATGTCTGTCTCAGCCATCCATTTGTTAGAGCATTCCCTCGGTTGTCTCTTTCGTGGTTCCGGCAATTGCATACAAGCATAAAAGAATGTGAGATGTCCGAATTGTACTGGTGTGGCGTACCACTGATAACGAGGACGCAATTCCAATCAAGAATGTCAGATGGACGAGGAACAACTGTCAAGCGATGCTAGGCTTGTGTCTCAGGACCTTTCCTGCCCGCTCCCTGGTATGAACTCCTTGATCAACAGTGATCACGCCGTTGACGATCACCGTGAGGATGCCCTCTGGGAAGCTCTGAGATGATTCGAAGGTGGCCGTGTCCCGGATTGTCTCGGGATTGAATATTACGATATCAGCAGCGTAACCTTCCGACAGTATTCCCCTGTCGTTGAGGCTCATCCGCTCCGCTGGCATGGAGGTCATCTTCCTTATTGCCTCTTCGGTCGAGAACAGCTTCCTCTCGAGCGCGTAATGTCTGATTACTCGCGGGAAAGTGCCATAGGCCCTCGGATGCACGGCATACTTCCCCATAGGCCCGGACGGTGACTCGGCGCTTCCGTCTGATCCTATCGCGGCCAGAGGGTTTCTGATCATGGTCTCCACGTCGTTCTCAGACATGTCATGGAGCACGGAATCGATCTGCAGGTCCTCATCCACAAGGAGGTCGAGGGCAGCGTCGGCAGGGTTCTTTCCCAAGATGTCGGCGATCTCCGCCACGGATCTGTTTTCGAACCGCTTGTTTCCTTCCCCCCGGAAGCCGACGGCGACGATATTCTCCCACCCGCACTCAGCAACGTCATTCTCCCAGTCATCGGTGAGCTTCCCGATGTCTTCCTTGATCCGCTGCCTTGTCGCAGGGTCTCTGATCCTGGCAATCACATCCTTCTTATCTCCTTCTCTTGCCCAGGGAGGGAGAATGGTATCGAGGGATGTGCTCGAGGCGGTGTACGGGTGAACGTCGAATACGACATCCACTCCTTCTTCCCGAGCGGCATCTACCAGCCGGATGGGGTCGTTAGCTCTTCCCCAGTTGGTCCTGCCACAGACCTTGAAATGGGAGATCTCGACCCTTGAGCGCGCCTCGCGGCCGATTCGAATGGCCTCTTTGACCGCCCGGATCACCGTCGTGCCCTCACCTCTGATGTGACTGGCGTAGATTCCTCCCATCGAGGCGCTCGTGGAGGCGAGAGAGATGAGCTCCTCGGTGGAGGCGTAGCAGCCAGGTGCATAGATCAGACCCGATGACAAGCCGTACGCTCCTTGGAGCATGCTCTCGGCCAGGAGTCGGTTCATGCGGGCTAATTCCTCAGCACTGGCCCTCACGTTCGCTACGCCGACCACAGAGCGTCTCAGCGTCTCCGCACCTATCATGGTGGCTACGTTGACCGAGGTCCCTTGGCTGGCCACTCTTTGAAAGTACTCGTCTAGCGAGCTCCAATCGATGTCGACATGCAACTTCTCGGCGAGGCGAACAGTCTCTTCCAGCGCCTGTCCAAGTAGAGGAGCCGGGGAGCTGCCGCAATTCCCGACAAGCTCTGTTGTTACTCCCTGCATGATCTTGCTCTCGGCCATTGGATTTGCCAGCAGCGCGAGTTCGGAGTGGGAGTGGATGTCTATGAATCCTGGACAAACGACCATACCTTCAGCATCTATGACACGGAACGCCTTTCCATCGATGTGTTCGTCTATCTCTGCAATCCCGGTCCCATTGATGGCAACGTCTAAGAGGGCGCACGGCGACCCTTCGCCATTGACTACTCTACCATTTCTGATTAGAATGTCGTGCAACTCTCAAACCTCCTGGCCAATCTGTGGATCCACCGAGGTGCTTTCAGGAATCTCGAGTGCCGCATATGACAGCTCCGGGTTCGATTCTCTCTGGAGTCAGAAATCCGATCTACCTGGCAATATCCTTAGCCCAGCTGGCAGCCCGCTCCAGTTCCCCGTCATTGAGGGGGCCTTTCTTTCCTTTGACGAAGAACCCCTCAGATGTCGATACGAGGTCCCCGCCTTTCGCCTTCAGGCTCTCGGCAATCTTCTCAGCTGCGAATCCGAACACCTTGACGAATCTTCCAGTCAGTCTCGTGTCGAATGCTGCCACCTTCTTGCCCTTGATGCCTCCCTCAGGGACCTTGGCAAGGAAGTCCAGGACCGGCTGCGTCCCCTTGCCTCCATAGGTCGGAGATCCTACTATGAGCAAGTCGACTGCATTCACATCTGCGATGTCCGCGTCGCTTGCGCGAACGACCTTCACATCACCGGCGATTGCATCGCCGATGGCCTTGGCCACTTTCTCTGTGTTCCCGTAGGCCGAATCGTACACTACTAGAGTCTTCATTCGATCCCTCGATTTGCATGATGGCAGTCATGCCCAATTCGCGAATACTGCATGATGAGTCAGACTGAAGAACTTGTCGATTTTACCAAGCTCTGCCGACCTGTGTATTGACCTGTTTAATGGAGACACATCTCGTGGTAATCCTCTACCCATGAAATGTCCAGGTCGTTCACATGAGCACAAAGAAGAATAGATAGACAAGAACGGCGACGCAAATCAATACCAGGATTCCAACTATGTTCCCATTCCTAATCTTTTTGGCAACCGCTGGGTTCGAAAGCGCCCCTTCGATGTCCCGAGACCGCTGGACTGAAAGGGCTTTTGATTCCACGTCCACAATGCCTGCTTTCGTCTCCATATCTTTGATGTAGAGACCGTGACTTCCGCCTAGCCCTCCAGCCATTTTGCACCAATTCTCTGAGAATGATAAGTCTTGTTGACCATATCAATCCTATCTGGAACGTCCTCCAATCGCCTCCCCATACAGACTAACTTCTTCCTCATGATGCACCCAGGGGATTCCAAGAGGAAAGTCAATACGGCCGTAGGACTCTGGTCGTTTTGAGTTATCCATAGGGGATACCTTCAGCATGGCTGCAGTACCTGCCGAGACTTCAAGGCCGAGAAGGAGAGTAGCGACTGTAGACATCGCCGACCCTTTCTGGGCTGTTGTGACAGTTGTTTTCTTCGCGGTTGGTCTCATCGTATTCGCGAAAGGAGTCGTGACAATCACTGGACTGCTCTTCTCGGCGGAGAATGCAGACGGGAACCAATGGCTGATTGGCCTTGGAGCTGCAGCGGTCGGTGGTTTACTCGTGTTCGGGCCTCTTTGGGCATTCGCATCCCACCCGAGTACCCGATCTTCCACATCCGACTACTCATTTGCAGTCATTAAGGTTCTGATGTTCTTGGCCGGCATTGTCCTCTTTGTCAGCGGGGTCTTCAATCTCATCAGGACTCGGTCATCAGCTGAAGATGTCTCTGAAGGTCTGTTGGTTGTCCTCTTCATTCTGACACCCGTTTACCTCCTTTTTGTCGAGAAGTGAGGATTGCGGGAGCGCGTGATTGGCAACATGAGTCTCCCGTTATTAGACCTCCAGCGCTTTGCCTCCCTATGGGCTCTTCTCAGCCGCTTCAGGCTTCGCAGAGTCAGAGAGCCATTTGTCGTAGAACTTCGCTGCACCGATGTCATCAAGGCTCCCTCTCAGCTTGTCCACGATCCTGGGGGTCCAGTATCCCAAAAAGAAGGTGCCAGCGAACGCCATCATAAAGCCAAGACTGGACATCAACCATGATTCTTGAGAAATTCCGAAGAAGAATGCCGACCATCCGATGCCTATGGTTGAAGCCGTCGAGGTGATCGCAATCGCCTGTCTCTTGCTAGTTTCGTAGGCAACTTCCCCCTGATACTTCATGAATTCAACGGCCATCACGACCATATCTGCTACTGGCTCTCTCTCACCGATTCTAGGGAAGTTGAGATACGAAAACAGATCCTTCCCGCTTTTCTTGTTGCGAAGCATGTTCCCACAAGTCCTAGCATTGCCTTTCCTCCCCTATGGGTTTTTCTGACCCTTTGGCGACGTTGTTCTTCACTTCCTGTTTCCTCTTGGCATGGAAATCATCATTATCTGTCACCGACATGTGCGAGTCATGGCCATTCAACGTTCTCCCGGCCTATGGCTATTCGTTGGAGGCCTGGAGATCCTGTTTCTTGTCCACCTATCAGAATTCCTGTATCCAGGATATAGCGTATCGGACAATTACATCAGCGACCTGGGTGTGGGGCCGATGCCGTCAAGTGCCATATTCACTGTCGCGGTTGTCTTGTTCGGGTTGATGGCTCTCGTGGCGGCGGCTCTTTTGCGGCAGGAGAATAAGAAGTCACTCATCTGGCTGCTCCTTACGCTCACCGGCATCGGAGCCATTGGTGTCGGCGTGTTCAATATGGACAACAGTCCAGCGGTCCACTCAGTGTCTGCCTTCACGGCCTTCTTCTTCGGGAACGTGGCCGTGCTATACTCCTACAAGATGGTTCGTCCTCCGCTCTCCTACTTGTTCGCGCTTCTCGGCTTGATCGGTCTTTCCGCATTGGCACTTTTTGGCGGAGACGCATATCTCGGCCTGGGCGCGGGCGGAATGGAGAGGATGATACTCTACCCTGCGATGTTCTGGGCCTTGGGTTTTGGGGCGTACTTGATTGCTGAGGAGAACAGGGTGGGCGTCGGGTGAGCTTGGGATTCTCAATTTGCATACCGCAATGTCGTTG
>CAZTFD010000120.1:0-5477 GCA_964612225.1 uncultured Thermoplasmata archaeon
GCGCCTTGCTCGGCTTCTCATATAGGGAGAGCGTGGCTTTTTTCACGGTCGCGCCGACAGGAACCGTTGACAGGTCGAACCTCATTACTATTCTGCTTCTCTCGTTGTATGTCTCCGCGGGGTCATATTGTGAGTTGAGATTGAGGTCTCCTCCATCTGGAGGAGTCCAGCTTGGGAACCATTCGTCGAGGTAGCTGTCGAAACCCTCAGGCCCAGGCTGGAGATGAATCGTCTGCAAAGGCAGCGATGCGTTGTCGAGAATGATCGAATCCGGGAAGGTCTGAAGCTCGATGTTCGTGCCCGTTCCGAGAAAGTACTGGGCCGTCGAGTTCTCGCCCGTGGCATTAATGTCGTTCGCGAGCCGTCCCATTCCGCCTGAGATAGATGAGTTGTAGAGCGCGTAGTCCCCAGCACTCGTGAGGTTCCAGAGGACGCTCCTGGTCATGTCTCCGTCGTCCCATATGTCCGGGTCGGATGACGTCGACGGTGCCAGCATTGGTATCGACGACAAGAGCATCAGGAAGACTAGAATCCCCGCAGCGAATCGTCTGCGATGGATGCTCCAATCGGTAATGGAGCGGTGCCCTGATTCCGTGATACTCATGAAGTCCGTACCATCCTCTCAGTGCGTGGGTAGAAAATAGGCCCCGCTGGGCTATATAAATCGGAAAGGTGGCGATATCGAAATTGAGAATGCTGCTGGCTCGATGGAGCAATCTTCAGCCAGACGTCCGAGGATTTGCCAGAAAGTGCGAAACCTAGGAAAGGTTCATATAAAGCCTGTTAAAGGGGTTTGAACCAAACGAATGGTTGTGCCTAGAAGACCGTCTTCATCCAGTTGAGCACGCCGACGATAGCATCCTTGAGATCGCTCTCGTTCGTATCATCGAGCTCATCCTCGTCCGTGTCGTCGAGGTCGTTCTCATCTGTCTCATTCTGCTCGTCATCGCCTATCTCGTCGAGGTCATCATCGTCGGTCTCGTTCAGATCATCGTCGTCCGTCTCGTTGTGTGGCTTCGACATCCATCTCTCCCAGTTCTCCATGAGGCGATCGAGCGAGTTCTGTTGCCCGTATGTGCTCTGCTCGGGCATGGTCGAGTCCTGGCCGAGATGCTCCTTGTGTATGTCTATCGCTTCCTGCATTGGTGCGTCCACCACGCTTGCCGCGACTCCTGTGGCGGCTACGCCCGCTACGGCCAAAGCTAGCAAAACGGCCTTCGCAATCGCAAACATCCTAATTGCCTCCCCCTGCTGGAAGAATAGACTGTTAGCAGGGGGTAATAGCTTTTTCCTGCTCAAAAGCCGAATCTTCGTAGGCATCTCCTACTGACCTAAAGCCTCAGACGTGCGAGAAAACCCTTCATTATCTCAAAAAAGTGCATCACGGCGCGCTTGGCTTCCTTTCTGAATACGACCATGACAAGCACTCCAAGGAAGACCAGAGCGAACCCGCTCTCAGACAGGAAATCCGTGGTGCCCATCTCGACATAGGGCCTCAGCCCGTATTCCAGGTGGAACGCGAAGTTGATCCCTCCCTGCATGTTGAACGTGAGCTCAGGGCTGAAGTACAGCATCTCGGTCGTGAACGGCCACGCAAAGGCGACCCCGCCCAGGTCGAGGATGATGTGGGATGCGAGGTAGAACTGGACAAGCAGGGCGCTCAGCATCCACTCAGGCCGCTTGAACTTCGAGTACAGTATCAGCCCGATGGGGACCACGAGCACTGGAATGAAGCTGTGGAACACCGCCCTGTGGAGCTGGAACGCAGCATCGAAGTCGGGAAGTATCGCGAGAGGTGCGAGCAGGAGGGCCTTCTTGGCATCGATCCTGATCGCGAGCAGGAACAGCAGCGGAAGCAGCAGATGCATCAGCGGGTCCATATCAGATGGGCGAAAGGAATCATGGATTATGAAAGGATGCCCGGTCCGAAAGCGACGATACAGGCAAAAACTCTTTATTAGGCCATCACTCTTGGAAGAAACACCTTTTCAGTTAGTGGGAGGACGAGACACATGCACAAGATGACCGAGAGAAACCTAAACGAGGCTTACGCCGGCGAGAGCATGGCGTACATGAAGTACAACATCTGGGCGGACAAGGCCGACCAGGAAGGCAAACCGCAGGTCGCAAGGCTGTTCAGGGCCATATCACAAGCCGAGAAGGTCCACGCGACGAACCACTGGCGAACCCTCAGCATGATCCAGGGGACCGCGGACAACCTCCAGCATGCCATGGACGGCGAGAACTACGAGGTCGACGAGATGTACCCGTCATTCAAGGTGGTCGCTGAGAAGCAGGAAGAGAAGGGCGCGATCAGGAGCACGTTCTGGGCGCTCGAGACGGAGAAGGTCCATGCGCAGATGTACGCGAAGGCCAAGGGCGCAGTGGAGTCAGGCAAGGACGCTTCTTTCGGCGAGATATGGGTATGTCCAGTGTGCGGCTACACCGGCGAGGGTGATGCACCGGACCTTTGCCCCATCTGCAACGCGAAGAAGTCCACATTCAAGAAGTTCTAGATCCGGTTGGACTGCTCAAGGCCTTCAGACTCGATCAGGGGCTTTTGCCTGGGGCAGTCTCAACACTATTTTCGTTCCTTTGGTGTAGTCTCCAGTCACCACGTCCTCGATCTTCATGTGCCCTCCGAGATGCGCGACCATCAGGCTCATGAACGCGAGACGAGTCGCCACTCCTCTGAGAGTGGCTGAGATCGGCTCGAACGATTCTGCGAGCAGGAGCTTCTTCTCCCCGTCCGGGATCCCCGGTCCGTGGTCGGCGAATTCCATTATCCAACCAGGGTTCCCGCCCATCCAGGGAGCCGACCTTACAACGATATCGATCACGACCTCCTTCGTATTGGTGTGCTTGGTCGAGTTGTCGAGTATCTGCGTGACGATGTCCTCGATGTAGCCTTCGCCGGGCACAAGGACTGCCCCCTCTGGGAGCGCCGAGTGCACCACGACCTTCTTGTGCCTATAATTCCGGATGACCTCCTCCTCGGCTCTTCGAAGGACTTCTCTGAAGTCGGCGGCTTTGAATCCCATGGGTGATTCTACCTCTGTAAGTGATAGCCTCCTCACGTTGTCGACGAATGATGACAGACGCTTGACTTGGTCGCCAATCCTGGAGGCGTACTTCTTCGTATCGGACGGATTGTCCTCGTTCTCGGATATCATCTGCGCGTATGTCGTCAGCGGAGTGATGATGTTCATAATGTCGTGGCTCATGAAGTCGAGGTAGGTCTGTGCCCTTGTCTTCGAGACCTCCGCCTCCTCCGTCCGTTGCTTGAGGTTCTCCTCTGCGAGCTTGCGAACCGAGATGTCCCTTGTGCTGACCACTCCGCCCGTGACTTTTCCCTCCTCGCCGGGGATTGCCTTGCCCGTGGCCTCCACCCAGATGTAGGTTCCATCGGCCCGACGGGCCCTGAACTCCGTCCTCCCCGTATAGACGCCGCTTCCGTCCGGGGCCTTCGTCAGCTTCTGGAGAATGCCGCTAGCATCTGCCGGGTGCACAGTATCCAGGAACGACTTCCCGACCAGGTACTCGGGATCGTAGCCGAGGACAGCCTTGTGCGATTCGCTAGCATAGACGTAGTTGCCGAAGAGGTCAAGCTGGGTTATCATGTCCATCTGGTTCTCGGTGATGAGCCGGAGCTTTGCCTCGTTCTTTCGCAGGGCTTCCTCGGTCTTCCTCTCCTCCGTGACGTCGATCCCCGTCCCGATGATGTGCCTCACAACGCCTTCCCCGTCCACCAGCGCCGTGTTCTTGTATCGTATCAGTCTCCGGGACCCGCTCTTGGTCAGCCATTCGTTCTCGAGCTCTTTGGGGAAGTTGCCCGCCACCATGTCGGCGAAGGCCGTCTTAAGCTGGTCGACTAGTTCGGGAGGAATGACGGTGTCCCAGACGCTCTTGCCAATGACCTCCTGCGCATTGAACCCCGTGATCCGTTCGCCCTCCTTGTTCAACCTGACGACCACGCCGTCGCGGTCGGTCACGATTATCAGGGCTCCTGTCGTTTCAAGGATCTTTGTGGTGGACTCAGCTTCCCTCTCAAATGCAGTCCGGGCCATCCGCCTAGCATCTTCAGCTTTAAGGCTGTCGAGCGCGTAGGATATGTCGGACGAGATCTCCTCGAGAACGGCCTTGTGTTCCTCGGAGAAGAAATCCGGCTCCGAATCGTACAGGTTGAGCGAACCGATCACCTCCCCATCTGTTCGGAGGGGGATTGACGCCGACGAATTGTACCCGTGTTTGATGGCATGCGCCCACCAAGGCTCCATTGCGGGGTCGGTCAGGATGTCCCGCGACAGCACCACTCTACCCTCGCGGATCGCAGTGCCCGTAGCCCCCTTCCCGTGCGGCTCTTCGTCCAAGGTTATCTTGATGTTCTCCAGGTGGTCTTCCGTCGTCCCGAAGGATGCCACGGGGTGGACCCGCTTCCCGTCATCACCGACGAGGCCGACCCATGCCATCCTGAAGGATCCACGCTCGACAGCGGTCCTGCATATGTCCTTGAACAGCTCATAGCGGTCCTTCGCCCTGATCACGGCGAGATTCGCCGCGCTGAGCAGGGCATACAGCCTGTTGACCCTTCTCAAGCCATTCTCTATGCTCTTTCGTCCCGTGAGATCCATCGCAACTCCCATCGTCGCGATGACCTTTCCCTCACGGTCGCGCACCGGAGCTGCGGAGAAATCGGCATAGACGGTGCGGCCATCTTTGCTAGCCGCCTTGACCTCGATGTTCGCTAGTTCCTCGCCCTTTTTCGCGCGCTCAGAGAGCGCGCGGTGCTCCTCTTCCTGATCAGGAGTGATTGGCGGGTATCTTCCAAGTACCTCCTCGGCCCTCCATCCGAAAACCCTCTCCGCAGCGCGGTTCCAGAGCATCGTCCGATCGAGATGGTCGATTGCATAGATCGGGACCGGCGCGGCCTGTATGATCGCCTCGAGTCTCTGGGAGGTCTCATGCAGATGCCGTTCCGTCCTCCTGAGATACGCGGAAGTGTGGATCATGTCCGCGAGCTCGGCGAACTGCGCCTTGACGTCAACCGTTCTATGCAGGTAGAAGTTAGCGCCGCTGTTGAGCGCCTCGATCACGACGTCCTCCCTTCCTTTGCCAGTGAACATGATGAAGGGCGTCATATCGCCCCTTGCCCTGATTGTCTTCAGGACATTCAGCCCGTTGACATCCGACAGGGAGTAATCGGCGACGACTACATCGAAACCGCCGCTCTCCAAGACTTTCAAAGCCTTAGTGCCGGATTCGACGCATTCAACCCGTATGTCCTGGTAGTTCTCCAGGGATTGCTTCTCCAGTTCTAGCATGGGGAGCTCGTCGTCTACGCAGAGTACCCTGATTTTTGTCCCGTCATTCCAATGAGGAGTTTGGCCATCCGGCAATCTCTCCTCCACCTCGCGTTCAACCACCGCGGCGCGCCTCGTAATGCTATCGCTATCTGCAGTGATAAAGCATTTGTCGGT
>CAZTFD010000121.1:0-5417 GCA_964612225.1 uncultured Thermoplasmata archaeon
AGGAGAGCGACATCAGGCAGGAGCTCTCCAAGTTCATGCAGAAGTACAAGAGGCCGGACTTCGACGACAAGGCGCACAAGGAGAACTTGGAAGAGGACATCGCCCTCGTGTGGGAGAGGATCCAGAAGTGCGGTCAAGGCTCTGTGCCCATAGCCGACCTGTACACGACCGGCAAGGCCGACCGAGTCATGGTGTTCATATCGATACTGTTCCTGGCCCGCATCGGCAAGATACACATCTGGCAGGAAAAGATGCCCTATGGCGAGATATTCCTGGAGCTGATGGTCCCGTGGGACATCGCACAGATCGAGGATGCGTCGGCCATCGAGGCTCATAAGATGGAAGAGGTATCGGTGGTCAAGTGAAAAGCGATAGGATAGTCGAGGCCGAGCTTTTCTCGGCCGCCAAGCCCGTGACGGTCACGGACCTGCAGACGGCTTCCGGCCTGGATGTGAGGACCATCCGGTCAGCGTTGAACAAGCTCATTGAAGAGTACAACGACTCGGACAGAGCCATCGAGATAGCCAAGATGGGTCCGAGGTACGCCATGCAGGTCAAGAAGGAGTTCAGCCAACCGGCATCGAGGCTAGCGGACCTCAAGGTGCCCAAGGACATGCTAAAGACAGCTTCACTCATTGCCTACTACCAGCCGGTGCTCCAGAGCAAGATGTTCGACCTTGTGGGGAACAAGATATACGACCATGTCAAACAGCTTGTCGACCTCGGACTTGTGAAGTCGAAGCCGAAGAGGAAAAGCATAGAGCTGACGACCACGAAGAAATTCATCGAGACCTTCGGGATCGACGCAAGGTCGAGACAGGACGTGAAGGCATGGATGGAGGCCGAGCTCTCCAAGAAGTCAGGGAAGCCGGTCTAGGGCTCTTCGGCGTACGATCTCAGGAGTCTTCACACTGGCTGCGGTATGCCACTTGATAACACGGTGATAAGGCTTATTACCGGCCCAGGGAAATTCCAATCCTGGTGAGAGCGATCCCGTTCAAGATCAATGTACTGTGCGTGACAGGGGCGGCACTAGGCATTGCGTCCCTATTCTTTCCATGGATAGTGGGAGGTGACCTCCCGAACGATGTCCTGTACAGCGACCTGCTTGTGAACGACATCCTTCTAGGGCCTCCGGGATTCTCCACAGTCTTCATCATCTTCTGTTCATTGTTCCTAGTAGGCACAGGCCTTTCGTTCTTGACCCCGACAGGAGGATTCGTGCAGATGGTGGGGATCATAGGATTCCTCGCCTCGTACCCGTCTGCCTACAGGGACATGGCGGGGACTCAAGAACTATCGCTCGGAGCCTATCTAGGTATGCTGTCAGCGGCCGTCGTGATCATAGGACTGTGCCTTCCGGTGGGACCTGGACACAGATCGAGCGCGAGCGTCTTTCGGAAGATGGTGAGCTCAGCGAACAGATTCCTAACGTTCAGCCCCTTCGATTGGCCGACGAAGCTGAGGATCAACCTGCTTTGCGTCATCGGCGCGTTCCTTGCATTCCTAGCGGTCGCGCTTCCTTGGCTGACAACCAGTGTCTCGGGCGGAAATGGCGGCACTGAGTACAATCTGTACTGGTACATCACCGAGAACTCGATGTGGAAGATAGGGGCACTGATATTTGTCCTCGGTTCGGCGGCAGCGTTCGTCACGCCTCTCGCAGGGTTCGCACAGATGATCGGATTGCTCTGGTGGTGGGGCTCTGCCAAGAACAGTCTTGGAGAAAGCATCATCGGGAGTGACACTTGGACGACGGAACTCGGGCTCGGTTTCTGGCTGGGAGTATTCGCTGCCGCGGTAGTCTTGGTATCATTCGTGTTCCCGATAGGATTCGGATACCTAGGCAGGAGAGGCTCGGTGAAGGCCCGATTGTTCTCATGGGGTAAGCCTGCGATCTCCAGGATATCATGAGCAGTTCTCTGAGCGCCAGCACAATACGGAAACCTTTAAATGACGCGTGGTCATTGACAAGACCGTGATTTAAGATGGTGATGCCTCTGAGTTTGTTAGAGAAATCCATGAACAAGAAAGTCTCGCTCCTGCTGAAGGACAGCAGATCTCTCGTAGGCACACTAGCTGGCTTTGATGACTATCTAAACATGGTTCTTGAGGACACGGAGGAGACGAACGGCGAGAACGTTAAGCGACTCGGCACCGTCATTCTCCGCGGGAACAACGTCGTCAGCATATCGCCCCTCTGAAACGGTCGAATGTTCTCTGATTTCCGTTCTGCCAGCGTCAGCCACGTTATCCGGAGCTCGGAGCACAAGAATTCTTTATACGAACGAACGGCATGCAGAACGCCGTGAAGGCCGTATTGCTGGTCGGAGGAATGGGCACGCGGTTGAGACCGCTGACATATCGAATTCCCAAACCATTGGTTCCCGTCGTCGGAAAACCGCTGATCATGCACGTCATTGATTCGATCCCGTCCGAGGTAGACGAGGTGATAATCCCCGTATCCTACAAGAAGGAGATGATGGAAGACTACCTCAGAAAGAACCCGCCGAAGAGGAAGGTTACACTCGTCGACGAACCTCATCCGTTGGGGACCGGAGGAGCTGTCGGAAATGTGAGGGATCGCATCGACGGTCAGTTCCTCGTGATAAATGGAGACAGCATCTCCTCTCTTGACATCCCACGATTCATCAAGTTCCACCGGAGCAAGAAGGCCTTCGCATCGATCTCCCTCTGGCCTGTCGACGATCCGACACCGTACGGAGTGGTCGACCTTGAGAAGGATGGACGGATTAGACGATTCCAAGAAAAGCCGAAGAAGGATGAGGCGTTCTCAAACCTCATCAACGCCGGTGCGTACGCTCTTGAGCACGAGGTACTGGACTACATCGGCAAGGGATTCGTGTCCATGGAAAGGGAGGTCTTCCCGAAGATACTGGAGAAGGGAATGTACGGCATGCGGTTCGAAGGGTATTGGATCGATTGCGGCCGCAGGGAGGATCTGTTAAGGGCTTTCTGGACTCTCATGGGAGAGGAGGCAAAGATTCTCGACAAAGGCAGCGTCTGGGAGGGGGCCAGCATTTCGCCCCCATGCATCGTCAGGACGGGTGCGGTAGTCGCGGGAGCAGTCATCGGGCCTAATGCATATGTCTCCGAGGGCGCAGTAGTCGGGCCGATGTCTAGGGTAGAGAGGTCTGTCATCCTCGAGGGCGCTCGCATCGGCTCGAAGTGTATCGTGGTCGATTCGATAGTCGATTCAGGAGTAACAGCCCAAGACGGCTCCCACGTGTCATCTGCGATCCTGAGCAACGCGCGTGAGCCCCAAGAGAGGTAAACCGATGGCCAAGAAGTTGCCGAAGGAGAGGACTTCACCGAGTGTCTTGTTCATCGAGCTCCTGATACCTTGGATAGTAATGGCCATCGTCGGATTTGCTGCAGTATCGATTGGCCTCCCGGATGTGGTCACGCTCGTAATCGCTTTGATTGCAGCATTGGCGACCACGTTCCTGGTGCGGATATTCGAGAGGAACAGACTCCGCAAGAAGCAGATGAGCCGGATCTGATGTCCCGCTTAGAACCCTAGACCGTTCAGCAAGAGGAACAAGCTTCCAGCAATTGTCGCGGCGGCAGGTATAGTTAGGATCCATGCGATCACGATACGCCGTCCGACGCCCCACCTGACTGCCGACAGTCGCCTAGTCGCGCCGACGCCCATGATGCCTCCGGAGATCGTGTGTGTCGTGCTGACAGGGATTCCAAGACGTGCAGTCGTGAAGAGCATCAGAGCGGCACCTGTCTCCGCGCAGAACCCCTGATAAGGGTCGAGCTTCGTCAGCCTGGTAGCCATCGTCTTCACGATCCGCCAGCCGCCGAAGAACGTGCCGAGGGAAATCGCGACTCCGCACGCGATCATGACCCAATCCTGGACGACGAAATTGCCACCCGACTCGATTATCAGAATCATTGTGATTATTCCCATGCCCTTCTGCGCATCGTTCGATCCGTGACCATAGGAGTAGAATGCCGATGATCCCAGTTGCAGTCTCCTGAACCACTTGTTGACGGTGGTCTTCGACATCTTCTTGGCAACCCACATTACTAGCACAGTCAACGAGAATGCAGCGACCAGACCTGCCAAGGGCGAGATGACTATGAACACGATTGTCTTCATAGTTCCGCTCCAAACGATCGCATTCAGGCCTGCCACTGCCCCTCCAGCACCAATCAGGCCGCCGACCAGCGCGTGGCTGCTGGATGTCGGGATCGCCAGCCACCACGTTATGAGGTCCCAGATGATCGCGCCAGCGACCGCGCAGAACAGCAGGAGAGCCCCGTACCTGAGTATCAAGTCCTGGTCGATGATCCCCTTCCCGATCGTTTTCGCCACCGCCTGGCTCAGGTATATGCCTGCGAAGTTGAACACGGCGGCCCACAGGACCGCCCTAACCGGCGACAAGACCCTCGTCGCGACAATCGTGGCTATCGAATTCGCAGAATCGTGGAATCCATTGACGAATTCGAACAGCAGGACTAATATTATCGTGATTGCCGCGAGACTGAGTAGCTCCATCGGAAATCCTCTACGAATTCTTCATGAAGACATCCTTGATGACGTCCGCTGCATCCTCGCACTTGTCGGTCGCCTCTTCAAGATACTCGTATATCTCCTTTAGCTTCATGATGTCGACCGCCTCGTGGTTCTTGAAAAGAGCGGCTACGGCAGTATGGGTGATGTCGTCGCCCACGTTCTCCAGCCTGTTGATCTCTATGCAGTGCTCCAGGATTTCGTTCTTCTTCTTGAAGTTCCTGAGGTCCTTCACAGCGTGGTTAACCTCCTTTGAGGAGGTCACGATAACCTCTGTGAGCTTGATCATGTCCGGTGGAATGGTCTTGATTTCGTAGGACCAAATCCTGTGCGAAGCAGCCTCGATGTAATCCAGAATGTCATCGAGCCTTGATGTCAGCTTGGATATGTCCTCCTGGTCGATCGGAGTCACGAAGGTCTTGTTGAGTTCCTGAGATATCTTGTGAACGAGTTCATCGCCCTTATGCTCGATATCCTTGATCTTGTCCCGCTTCTGTGCCACGTTGTTGAAGTTCTTGACCATGTCCAGAAGCGCCTCGGACCCCTCGACTACTACATCGGCCTGCTGCGAGAACATATCGAAGAAGTGCTTTGACTGTGGGATAATCCATTCCTTGAAACCCATCCTTCCTGCTCCCCCTTGGAGGGGCATGATTGGGTGGAATTATAAATTCTTGTGGATGCCACATTGCAGACTGCAAGGTGATGTTCGATTCCGGTCATTACCCTGGCCCCGCGAACCCATCATCCGACCTATGATAGGAAGCTTTTATTGGAGATTCGAACATCAGAGGTGCCGATGGCGGTCGAAAAACACGTTCCTAGGCTGTTCGGGACGAACGGTGTGAGAGGCGTCGTCAACACAGACGCG
>CAZTFD010000122.1:0-5390 GCA_964612225.1 uncultured Thermoplasmata archaeon
GGTCAACCGATCCCGCCGACACGCTCTCCTCGAACCCGAAACGGAACGCGAGCACTATCAGCAGAGAGAACAGGAACATGGCGCTGACCATCTCCTTGGACCGGAGTTCAGTCTTCAGGTCCTTCAATGCGATCGTCAAGGCGGCCCTCATGCGATCCCTCCCTCGATAGAGGAGCGGTACCCGGTGTCCAGTTCGCCTTTGGCGATCGCCCGAGAATCGTAGGAGCGGGCCACTCTCCCTCCGGTCAAGATATCCGCTCTGTCGGCAAGAGACGAGATCCTCTGAACATCGTGAGTCACGACCAGTATCGACCTGCCCTTCGCCTTCTCCTCGATAAGGATTTGTGAGAGGATATCCACGCCTTTCTGGTCTAGGGAGGAGAACGGTTCATCGAGCAGGAGTATGTTGGGCGAGTGCAGGAGCGCTCTCGCAATCGCCAGCCTCTGCCTCATCCCCTTCGAGAACACAGTGGTTCGGTCATGCATCCTATGCGATAACCCTACACGCCCGAGCATCGCTGGGCCTGCCTCCTCGAACTTGCCTCGAGGAAGTCCGTACATGGACCAGTAGAATGACAGGTTCTCGAGTGCGGTCAAGTCGTCGTAGACGTACGGCGAGTGACCTATGACCCCTATGGACTTTCTAGCTGTGACCGGGTCATCGCGGAGTCTCACGGACTGAACGATGACATCACCAGCAGAGGGCTCCAATAGAGTGGCTAATATCCTGAGCAGTGTGGTCTTCCCGGCACCGTTTGGCCCCATCAGAGCGACGAGCTCGCCGTCCCCCACGACGAGGTCGACCTTGTCCAACACTCTCCGCCTACCAAAGGTCTTGCTAATCCCCTTGGCCTCAATCACCTGGCTATTCCTCCCCTGGCCCGCCACCTATTGGGATGGCAGTATATCAGTGCTTTCGAGAGCAACGGCGTAACACCATGCACATCAATGGAGTTGCACCTCATCAATCGAAGATTCGAAATCCGCAGGGAGCCTGTCATGGGTTCCAGGACTAAGTCGTCTCCTGTGTGGGAGGCTCTGGTTTCTTTCCTCCGGGCTTCATCCTCCCAACCACTAGGCCGATCAAGAGGCCCGCGATGGCACCGATTGCGATTCCAAGAATGGCCCACATCGTTCTCTGGTCCTGGGTCTCCGCCACCCTGTCCTCGAGGTTGTCGATGTCCTCGTTGAGTTGGGTCTTGTCATCCTCGAGCGACCCGATCTGGTCTTCAAGATCGGTCATGTTCTCCTGGAGGCCGGTCACCTGGTTCTGGAAGGCAGTGATCTGCTGTTGAAGGTTTGCGATGACCTGCTCGAAATTGCCGACAACAGTGGCGGCGTTCAATGCGTTGGTGATCTCGTTCCCGTTCACGTCGACGGCGGTCACATACACATATGCGATGGTGTCATTGGAGATGCCCGTCAGCTCGGTGGAGACAGTTGAGATGTCGGTTATCTCAACGGTCGAGGTATTCCCCGTGATGTTGGACAGCACCGTCGTGAGCACATAGACCCTATACTTGGCGAAATCAGCTGCGTTGCTGGCGTCCCATTCAACCATGACATTCCCGTTGGCCAGCCTATAGGAACGCACGCCTGTGATCTTGTCAGGCGGAGTCAGCGCTGCTATGATGTTCTCAGCTCTGACCTGGGCGTCGTCAAGGAGCGCTGATGCCAAGCGCGGGTTGTGGTTGCCGTCGCTGCTGTCACTCACAACGCTCTCGAGATTGAATATTGCGATATCGTATTGGCCCTGGAGCACGATCAAGTTCTGGTTCGTCCTATTGCCGCTCATCTGCTCGATAAGCTCATAGGCCTCTTCGACTACTGGCTCAGTCCCAGCAATGCCGACCTCGGTCAGCGAGGCGATCATGTCTATGTACGCCTGGGCCGACTCGTTCGTCGTGAACAGAGTGTCGTGGCAGACTGTGCAAGAGGTGGGGTTAGGTCTGAATGTGTGGTTCGGCAATCCCGCGAGGTTGCTGCCCATGTGACAGTCAACACAGTTCACACTTGGCATGTACTCAAGCCCAGTTCTGACAATTCCAGACCCCGCAGTGTTGTTCCTCATCTCGGCCATTGGGTGGTGCGGCGCCTCTCCAGGAACAGCACCTCCGCTGTTGTGGCATGTCGCACATATGACCTCGGCAGGCAATCTCAGCTGAGTCCCTCCCAATCCCATGCTATGAGGGTCGTGGCAGGTGGCGCATGCGATGTCCCAGGTCACCGGCGCGTCCTCGCCGCTCTCGCGGATCACGGTCTTGTAGACTGTTCCTCCGCTCTCCAGGAACTCCATCGCGTTCCACGCTTCATGGCAGTTCGAGCATTGGGCCTGCTTGATGTAGCCCGGGAGTCTCTGGCTAGTATTGTGTCCAGCTACCTCCCACTCGTTGTAGGTCGGGTGATGCTCTGAGCCGAGGCCGTCCGTGGCATAGTGGCAAGAACCGCAAAGGCTAGCGTTCGTTACAAGTCCGATCTTGCTCTGCTTTTCACTAAAGGGCGCGGATATGTGATCGCTCGCAGGACCGTGACAAGATTGGCACGTCACGTTCTGCAGATACACGGGCAAATCCGTGACCGGGTCGTAACCGGTGGCGGGGTAGATGCTAGGGACCCCGGCTCCAGTTGCATGACACGGCTCACAGTAACTTGCATTGAATCCCGCCATAAGGTCTGGGTACGCGCGAGCGTGCTTCGTCAGCGCCCAGCCATCCCAATTCTCCTGATGGCAATCGGAACAGTTGTTGGCAGGATCGTACATGTCGACATAAGTTGCAGTAGGCGGCGGAGTGCCAGCCTCGTTACCAGGTGCTTCAAGCATCAGTATGAACAAAACCCCTGCGGCAACAAGAGCCAGACCAAGTGCGATTCTCCATGTCTTAATGCTCAGTCCCTCCTTCCAACTCTCCTGACACGGTCCCCGCGGGATATAGACCGTAACTTCTTATCGGTGTTATATAGTTGACGATTTGGTGCGGAGCAGAGGGCAAGGACGACCCCGATTCACTATATTGATAGATGACGATTCCATCGCGAAGTGGGGCGAGCGACCGCCCCTCGTATCCGCGCATGGTATCAAGCGCCATTTAGAGGAAAAACTAATAACAATGTGAAGGGTTGACCGTGGACAGCGATATGTCGATAGGGGAGAGTGGATAGCTGAGGAGAACAGTGTCATTGCTTCTGCTGTTGATTGCGCTAGTCGTGATGATCGGAGTCACACCGGGCATGATGGCCACCAGAAACGGCGTTGATTCAGGCACTCAGGAATACGACTGCGGGAATTCATGCCACGAGAAGCAAAGCACAGCGGTAGTATCCTTGACCGCGTCCAACACAACGCTCACGCCGGGAGCCACTGTCACGGTCACAGCAACGGTCACGGGTGGACAATCAGGGAGCATCCTGGGCGTAATGCTCGTGACATTGAAGAACCCAGTCCCTGAGAGCCTGCCGAGCGCGATGGGGTGGGAGATTGTATCCGACCCAAGTGGATCTACGGTGTACAATTACTACGAGATCACTGATTACGCCGGATCGCAAACATTCACTTGGACTCTCACTGCTCCGCAGACGGCAGACACATATCAGCTCTATGCGAGAGTCATGCACGGAGGCGGAGGCCAGGCATACGCGATTGACTCCGCGGCACTCCCGATCAGCGTAGGCACATCGGGAACTCCTAATGGCCCTCTGGTTTCCATAATATCACCCAGTGCAGGACAGACTGTTGACGGGATAATCACGATTGAAGCCGCCATTCCCTCCGGCTCCCCAATTTCATACGCGGTACTCAGAGTGGATGGATTCGAGAGGGAGAACAAGACCACAGCACCTTTCTCTTGGTCTCTCAACACCCAGCTGCTCGCTGACGGAGACCATTTGATAAACATAACAGCTGTGGATTCGAACGGCAAGGTCGGCTACAAGCAGATATCGTTCACAGTTGACAACGCCCGTACGAACACGCTGCTGCTTAACTGGGTGTGGACGATGGCCGCAGGCAGTATCGCGATAATCGCCATCGTTAGCGTGATGATGGTTGTGGCGCTTCTGATCAGACGCAGGGTCATGGGGGGTGCGACGTAATGGTCGACATGAGCGCTTTGCACGCGCTGACTGCAGAACTCCATGCTGGATTCCTGACCCTTGCATTTGTATGTATCATGGCAGTCGCGGTTGCCCAGGTTGTTGTACGACTCCAGGCGAGGATGCCGAAAACATTCGTGCGCTGGGCTGTCAGGACTAGGGGATATTTCGAAGCTGCGGGATACGTCGGTGCGGTCCTAGGCATCCTAGGTCTGCTACTGTCTGCCTGGACAGGCATGTACGCCTGGCCCTATGACGTGCTGATCGACGACCCCATCGTCCGGAACAAGATAATGCTCACCGCGTTCTCAACAGTCATGTGGAGCGGCGTGGTGTTCCTCAGGACCAGGTTCGGAAGGGGCCTCTGGACATGTCCCGCGATGGCGGTCGTCTATGTCACGCTCGCGTTCGTCTCTTTCGGGATTCTAGGCACGACAGGATCGATGGGCGCACACATTACCAAGGGCGGTAGTGCGATGGACCCAATCTGGAGCCTGGTCGGATTCAAGGTGACGACCGATTTGATAGTCGACTCGAACATCGCCGCGTTCGTAGCACTCGCAAGCATGGCTGCCATCGTGATATCGCTCGTGGTAGCCCGGAGATACGACCTGTTCCAGATGAAACTGGGCGTGGAATCGTGTCAGAAGGTCTTCAAGTGGGACGAGCCGAGGATCGAATCCGAGATGCCCGCCAAGAAGTGACGGTGCGGCTGTCGAGAAGTAGCGCATTCCAACAGCCTTGAGGCCGCATTCTCGACATCAACCCAATAAGGGGGAGTGCCCTAGAGCGTCTCCGAGGGAATCAGGATGGCACTGCGTCTTTCGGGAACGAATTGCTGGATCTCGACCAGCTGCGCAAAGGACGGAGACCGACACGTCACGCACTTGTTCTGCCAGAGCAGGCTTCGTGGGCTCAAGTGCCCTTTGGAGGGGATGCCTGGCGTGAGACCTTTCGAGCTTGGTGCCGCATGCTTTGAGTCTGTTCCACGCAATGTGAACAAGAAGGCATAACGAACCGCACATATGCACAGACCAACTGAGTTTCCTGGAAAGACCCCGCAGGGATGCTTCATACCGTCTGCCCAATGGGCAATCTCAACATCGCGGCGAAGCATCTAGGACAGTTTAGAGTTCGGTGATTTCCTGGTTGACCTTGAGACCCTTCTTCTTCAGCCTTGCTACGAACTCCTCTGAAGGGAGCATCTCCGGAACGAGCAGGCCCTTCTCCTTGATCAGGCCGTCTACAAGCATCTCGGTCGGGATTGCGCCGCCAGTCCCAACTAAGAAACCGGTCGCGTT
>CAZTFD010000123.1:0-5340 GCA_964612225.1 uncultured Thermoplasmata archaeon
CAGCTTTGCCTTTCATAAGTTCACCCACCCAGGATGCTGGGTACTGCGGGAAGAAGTAAGCAGGTCGGCCATATAAAAATGTATTTACCGCATTCTCATGCCGAGGAAGGGTTTTCCGGAGTATCTGGCTATACCACTTTCTTCTTCACAATTTTCTTGACGAAAATCTGCGGTTTCCTGAGCAGGCCCGACTTCTCAGCATCATCTGCTGACTCGATCTTCTGCTCCAGCTTAGCAAGTGCGTCCTTGATGTTCGCGCCGCAGGCGTAGCACATGAGCGCGTCCGCACTGACCATGGTCTTGCAGTTGGGACAGGCGATCTCGTCCTCGGAGGCTTCCTCCTCGGCGACCGCCTCGGGCTGAGCTACCTGCTCCTCCTTGATCTTCTGACCGCAGGCATAGCACATGACAGCGTCCTTGCTTATGACCGTCCGGCAGTTGGGGCATCGCATCTCGTCCTCGCTCAGGCTGGCGGGCGCCTCGCTCTCTTCCGTCCTGATCAGGGGGGCGACAACACCCTTGGAGAGCATTTCCTTCTGCTTGTCTAGGAGCTTGCGCGCGTCCTCCGAGAGCTTCTCACGATCCCTCCTGACGGACTCTTCCTCCTCGGCGAGGGATCTCTCCCGGGCAACGAGCGCATCGCGTCTGGAGGTGATCTGCTCGAGCAGCCTCTGGGACTCCTCCTCAGACTTCTTGAGCATCTCTTCCCGGTCCAGGAACCTCTTGCGTCTATCGGATACCTCGGACTGCTGCTTGCTTATCTCGGCCAGTTGGTCCTGGGCGTCCTTCTCCCGTGCCTCGGCAGCATTCATGGCGGCTTCTGCCGTCATTTCCAGCTTGGCAGTCTCAGCGCTCTTTGCCTCGACCTGTGACGCCTTCTCCTGAACGGCGGTCTCGCGCTTCTTCAGGTCTTCTGACCTCTGGTCGAACGAGGACTCCTTCTGCCTCATGGCGTCCTCCTTCTCCCTCAAGCGCTGCTCAAGGGCGTTGAGCTCGGACTTCTGTTTCTGGACCGACTCGGTCTGGGCCTTCAGCTCGATGTCCTTCTTCCTGACCTCGGCCTCCTGGGTCTTGAGCCTCTTGACCGCATCTTCTATGATGTCAGAAATGGTCTGGTCCTTCTGCTCCTTCTGGTCCTCTGCCATGTTAATCCCTGGGGGAGTATCAGCGCTCGTATTCTAGCGCGACTTCGGATTGCGAACGGACACATATAGGTTGCGTGATACTACAAAGTTTTGGATTGGGTCGGGAGCCGGGTCCTAGGGAGCGCTCAGCAGAGGTCCGAGCACCTGAATGCCTGTCTTGCCGACCTCGATCGCGTGCCTCTCCATGGAATGCTCCGCGGCCCTCATCTTCTCCACCTGGAGGAACCTCATGAGCTTCCCGCGCTGCCTGTCTAGTCCGAGGAGCATTATGCCGTCCGCCAAGAAGCCCTCGTTGCCGAGCAGCTGCGACTCGCCAGTGAGCGACCGCTCCATGATTATGAACGCGGTCAGGTTGTTGTCCCTGAGCATCTTGAAGAAATAGAACATCTTCTTCCTCATGTCATGGACGTTCTCCATGAGGGAGTACAGAGCGCCCAACGAATCGAGCACGAATATCGAGAACTTGTCCCCGTGAGTCTTCCTGAACCGCTGGATCATCTTCTCGATGAAGAGGACGTAGTCGGTCTGCGCGTCCTGGCCTATGACCTCGTCGATCTGGTCGATCTCCCTCAGGTCCGTCAGGTCTGAGATCTGCATCTTCATGGAGAGTTTCGCCCCGATGCTCTCCATGTTCTTCAAGTGGCTGTCGACAGTCTCTTCGAGCGTGGCGTACAGCCCGAACTCGTTCTTGTCCCTCAGGTACTGGGACATGAGGGTGTAGCAGAAGGTCGTCTTCATCGATCCCGGAGGACCCGTGACGAGTATCACCTTGGGCCTGTCCACATCGTTCTTGAAGACCTTCTCCATGCCTGGTATAGAATCCTTGAACACTACAGAATCCTCCTTGGGGGGCGAGGTCTGATTCTTGGGGTTTTCAATGCCATCTGGTCTATTAAACCTTTCCGGACCATTATCATAATTGAAACACTGGCCAGTCAGTCAATGCGACGCTCATTCCTTGTCATCCTCGGAGCCGTCGTCGGACTCATCTGACTCCTCGTCCTTCTCGTCTCCCTCGTCATCCTTCCCGTTGTCATCGACGACATCGCCGTTCGGTGACGGGCAGCTCGTGAGAGACCGCAGTGCGACCGCGCGCTCTTCTTCGCTGAGGCCGACCAAACGGGCGACGGCGCTGATCCTGTCCTTCTCCTTGAGCTTCATGACCCTGACGCCCATTGTGGCTCTGCCCTGCAGGCTGATGCCCTGCACCGGCATCCTGATGACCATGCCGTGCACGCTCGTCACGATCAGCTCGTTGTCGTCCTCGACTGTCTTGACAGTGATGACATCTCCGTTCCTGCCGCCGGTCTTGATCGTTATGACGCCCTTGCCGCCTCTGTGGATCTTCCTGTAGTCCTCGACTAGCGAGCGCTTCCCGTAGCCGTTCTCCGTGACCGTGAGAAGATGGTCCTTGGGATCGACGACGGCCATGCTGACGACCTCGTCGTCCTTCCTGAGCCTTATCCCCCTCACGCCGTACGTCGCCCTGCCGGTCGGGCGCACATCCGTTTCCGCGAACCTCGCGGCAAGGCCCTTCCTGGTCGCCAGGATGACCTCCTTGGAGCCGTCGGTGATGGTCGTGTCGACGACCTCGTCTCCCTCGTCGAGCTTGATCGCGATTATGCCGCTCTGCCTGACATGTGAGTATGCCGAGAGCTGCGTCTTCTTGATCGTGCCTTTCTTCGTCGCGAACACGAGGTAGTGGTCGTCCGTGAACAGCTTGACCGGTATTGTGTTGACGACCTTCTCGCCGTCCTCGAGGTGCTCGAGCAGGTTCACGACCGGCTTGCCCTTGGCATGTCTTCCTCCGACGGGGATCTTGTACGCCTTGAGCCAGTAGACCCTGCCGTGGTTCGTGATGTACATGACGTAGTCGTGGGAGCATGTGATGAACAGGTCGACGACATAGTCCTCCTCCTTCGTCTCCATGCCCATGAGGCCTATGCCCCCGCGCTTCTGCGACTCGTATGTCTCCAGAGGCAGACGCTTGATGTATCCCGTCTGGCTGATCGTGACGACTACATCCTCGACGGGTATGAGGTCCTCTATGTCAAGGTCAAGGGCGTTCGCCTCGATGGTCGTCCGCCTCTCGTCCCCGAACTCCTCCTTGACCTCTATCAGCTCCGACTTGATGATCCCCAGGATCTTCTTCTCGTCCTTCAGGATGGATCTGTACTCATCGATGAGCTTTTTCGTGGCATCCGCCTCGTCCCGGACCGCCTGCATCTCCATGCCCGTGAGCCTCTGGAGCTGCATCTCGAGTATGGCCTTGGTCTGCTCCTCGGACAGGAGGTACTTGGCCATGAGCGCGTTCCTGGCCTCCTCCCTCGTCTTCGCCTTGCGTATGATCCTGATGACCTCGTCCAGATGGTCGAGCGCGATCATCAGCCCTGCCAGGATGTGGGCTCTCTTCTCCGCCTCTCTGAGCCTGTGCTCCGTCCGCCTCTTGACCACATCGAACCTGTGCTCGATGTAGTACTCGAGCATCTCTTTGAGCGAGAGCGTCTTGGGCTGGTTGTTCACCAGCGCGATGTTCGTGATTCCGAAGGTCGTCTGGAGCTGGGAGTGAGCGAAGAGCTGGTTGAGCACGACCTCCTCGATCGCATCTCTCTTCAGTTCGATCACGACTCTAAGGCCTTCCTTGTCCGACTCGTCGTTCAGGTCGGATATTCCCTCGATGGCCTTCGTCTTGACCATCTCGGCGATCTCCTCAAGCAGCGAGGACTTGTTGACCATGTACGGTATCTCCGTGACGATCACGGTCGCCCTGCCAGTGTCCTCATCGTGCTCGACGGTGTACCTAGCCCTTACCCGGATCCTGCCCTTCCCTGACGCGTACGCCTCGTAGATGCCTTGTGCTCCGTAGATGACGCCCCCTGTCGGGAAGTCCGGGCCCTTGACAATCTCTATCAGGTCCTTGAGCTCGGTGTCCTGGCCCTTGATCTGCCGGTCTATCATGAGCGTGGCCGCATCGACGATCTCGTTCAGGTTGTGGGGCGGGATGTTCGTGGCCATGCCTACTGCGATCCCCTGGGAGCCGTTCACGAGAAGGTTCGGGAACTTCGCGGGAAGCACGAGAGGCTCCTTCAGAGTCCCGTCGAAGTTTGGAGCGAAGTCCACCGTCTCCTCCTCGACGTCCCTGAGCATCTCAGTAGCGATGGACGAAAGCCTGCATTCCGTGTACCTCATCGCAGCCGCGGAATCTCCGTCCACGCTGCCGAAGTTGCCCTGCCCGTCTATGAGCGGGTATCGCAACGAGAAGACCTGGGCCATGCGCACCAAGGTGTCGTAGATCGCGAGATCGCCATGTGGATGGAACTTGCCCAGGACCTCGCCCACGACCCTCGCGGCCTTCTTGTGGCTCTTGTTATGCGCGAGGCCCATCTCGTTCATGGCGAACAGAATGCGCCTGTGGACGGGCTTCAGACCGTCGCTGACATCGGGCAAAGCCCGGCCGATGATGACGCTCATGGCGTAGTCGATGTAGGACTTCTTCATCTCGGTCTCGATCGGCCGTATGACAAGTCTGGCTGCTATGGGTTGCTGTTCTCCCTCGGGTGCCTCTTCCATCCACTACCACCTACACATCCAAGAACTCCACTTCCTTTGCGTGGTCGTGGATGAAAAGTCGGCGAGGCTCGACGGCATCGCCCATGAGGATCGTGAACAGCTCATCGGCCTCCACGGCGTCCTCGATCGTGACGCGCTTCAGGATACGTGACTTGATGTCCATAGTCGTGACTCTGAGCTGCTCCGGGTTCATCTCGCCCAGGCCTTTGTACCTCTGTATGTCCACTCCGTCGCCCAGCTCCTGGACGGCCTCCGAGAGCTCCTTGTCGCTGAACAAGTACTTCTCGGTCTTGCCCTTCTTGACTCGGTACAATGGAGGCTGGGCGATGTAGATGTATCCGTGGTCGATCATCGGCCTCATGTACCTGAAGAAGAAGGTGAGAAGGAGCGTTCTTATGTGCGCCCCGTCGACATCTCCATCGGTCATGATGCAGACCCTGTGATACCTTGCCTTCGCGATGTCCAGTTCGACGTCGATGCCCGTCCCCAGAGCCGTGATGATGGTCCTTATCTCCGCGTTCTTCAACATCTTGTCCAGTCTGGCCTTCTCCACGTTCAGGATCTTGCCCCTCAAAGGCAGGATCGCTTGGAAGGTCCTGTCCCTTGCCTGCTTCGCGCTCCCGCC
>CAZTFD010000124.1:0-5288 GCA_964612225.1 uncultured Thermoplasmata archaeon
AATCGTTGGTTCCGAGCACCGCCTCCGGATACTCCGACATGATGCCTGACATCGCTGGCAGGAGACCAGTCTCGACCAGTACCTGGAATCCATTGCACACTCCTAGAACCGGTTTGCCGGCCTTGATGAATTCAACGAGGTCCTTCGACAGCCTGCTCTTCATCCTCGCTGCCATGATCGCGCCCGCACGAACATAGTCACCCGCTGAGAAACCCCCGGGGAGTGCGAGTATGTGATAGTCGGAGAGCGACCTCTTCTCCTCCTGATAGACGTCCGTTCCCGTGAGCTGCTTCAAGTGGACCTTCTCTGGCCGCGCCCCCAGTCTCTTGAACGAAAGGAACATCTCCTCTTCGCAGTTCGTGCCCTCGATCCTGAGCACGCAGACCTTCACCTGGCCAGCCTTCATCCTACCAGCCTCCAGAGAGTCGAGTTGAAGTTCTCCGCGAGCCTCTCCACCTCGAGGTCGACCAAGGTCTTGTTGGCAGTCATCCTGAGAGACCGTCCCCCGACGGTTCCTAGCTTCACGACCTTCGTCCTCCGATCCTTGGGCAGCTGCTTCTCCTTGCCGCTCCTGAGCTCGACCACCCATCGGCTGCTGCTCTCGGAGAACAGGCGCACGTCCGACCTGAGCTTCTCCATCCTGCTGAGGTCCACTTCTGCCCCGATGTCGCCGCCGATGCACATCTCAGCGAGGGCCACTGCCAGACCGCCGTCCGATATGTCGTGGCACGCAACGATGGCTGAGCGTTCGATTCCGCCAATGATCACGTCCATGCCCGCCCGCAGCGAGCCGATGTCGACATCAGGTACCTTTCCTGAACTGCTCTTAGTCAGCCTGTAATACTCCGATGCCCCCATTTCCGGGTCTGTGGTTCCGACGATTGCGATCGTGTTTCCCTCCCGCTTGAGATCGGATGTGACGCACTTCCTGATGTCCCGGACGATTCCGCATCCGAGCAGGGTCGGCGTCGGAAGGACAGCTCCAGATGACGCCTCGTTGTAGAAACTGACGTTACCTGACGGTGTTGGTATGTTGAGCGTCTTCGCGACCTCACCCATACCCCTCACCGCCTCTCTGAATAGCCAGAGCCTGTCAGGCTTCTCCGGGTTCCCGAAGTTCAGACAGTTCGTGAAAGAGTGAGGTCTGGCGCCGACTGCCGCGAGGTTCCTGCACATCTCGTCGACGCATATCTTGCCTCCGCGGTAAGGGTCGATGCCGACAGCGAACGGGTTGGATGCGGTTGCGATCGCGAGCCCTCTGAACGAGTCCTCCACGGGCTTCAACACGGCTGCATCTCCGTGGCTCGAGTGGCCCAGCTTTCCCTGAAGTGGTTTGATGACCGTGTTCCCCCGGACTTCGTGATCGTACTGTCTGATGATCCAGTCCTTGTTGCATATGTTCGGTGACGCCAAGAGCCTCAGGAGATCCTTGTCGTACCTCTCCTTCACCTTGGGGATTCTCTCGGCCCTCCTCTTCGTCGATCTCTCAGCGTTGCACGGTCTGCAGTAGATTGGACCTGCAGTCAGGAACTCCAGTTCGAGATCGAAAACCTTCTCTCCCTGGAAGAATAGCTTCACGGACTTCTCTCGCACCACCTTGCCGACGGGGGTCGCGGGAACATCCCAGAGCTTGAACACGTGCAGGACTTCGTCCACGTTCTTGGGCGATACCGAGAGCATCATTCTCTCCTGGGACTCTGACACCCATATCTCCCACGGTGCCAGTCCCTCCTCCTTCAGCGGGACCTTGGACAGGTCCACCTCTGCGCCGCAGCCACCGGCAAGGGCGATCTCTCCGACGACGCAGGACAGACCTCCGCCCCCGAGGTCCTTCATGCCGTTCACGAGCCCCTTCTCGTTCGCATCGAGCACAGCGTGTATCACCGGCTCCTTCATGATTGGGTCTCCGAGCTGCACCGCCCCTCTCGATTCCGTCTCGCTCTCCTTTGTGAGCACTGCTGATGCGAATGTGACTCCGTGAATGCCGTCGCGTCCGGTCCGTCCACCGACAAGGACCAGGACGTCTCCCGGACCCTTCACAGCATTCCTCCGGAGGTTCTTCTTTTCAGCGATGCCGACGCAGCCGACGTTCACGAGGCAGTTGCCGACATAGCTGTCATCGAACCAGACGCCTCCCGAGACGGTTGGCAGGCCGACCCTGTTCCCGTAGTCCCGTATTCCTGCGACGATGCCTCCGAAGAG
Organism: uncultured Thermoplasmata archaeon; assembly: GCA_964612225.1. Taxonomy (GTDB): domain Archaea; phylum Thermoplasmatota; class Thermoplasmata; order UBA10834; family UBA10834; genus COMBO-56-21. The sequence continues at coordinate 2,203 of CAZTFD010000124.1, forward strand.
GTACTTCGGATGCTTGATCCCTGGCGGGAGCTTCTCGAAAGGATAGTCCAGCGGCCCGAAGAAGAGCGGATCCACAAGGGCGATCGGCTGGGCGCCCATGCACAGGACGTCCCTGATGATCCCGCCAATGCCAGTGGCCGCTCCGCCGTAGGGTTCCACAGCGCTTGGATGGTTGTGGCTCTCTATCCTGAGAGCGTAGGCATGGTCCTTGTCGAACTCCATGACCCCGGCGTCGCCTCGGTCGATGACCTGCCTGTTGTTGATGCCGAACACGTACTGCTTCAAGAAGACCCTCGAGCTCTTGTAGCAGCAGTGCTCGCTCCAGGCCTGGCCGAGCGATTGAAGCTCCACGTCCGTCGGGTTCCTGCCCCTGTCCTTGAAGTGCTCCCTTACCCGATGCATCTCATCGAGGGAGAGGCCGGTACCGCTCTCCCGGCTCAGCTCTTGAAGCTCATCGTCGCTGGCGCCCTCTAGGTCGATATCCACTAGCTCGAAAGGGACCTCCCTTCGAATGTACAACCTGTCAGTTGACATCCCGGTCCCTCACTTGATCTTGATAGAATAGTTGTGTATCACGGGGTTGGCGAGGAGCTTTCTGCACATCTCGTCCACTTTCTTCTCCGCCCCCGCATCGTCATCTTCCATGAGAATGTCGAAGACCTTCACGGTCTTGACATCCTTCAGCCCTTCGAACCCCAGCAACTCGAGCGCCTTTAGAGTGTTCTTGCCTTCAGGGTCAGCCACCCCCTTCTTCAGCTCGACCCTAACCTCTGCGATAGCCATCCCGTGGTCACCTGTCTGGGAGATTGAGCAAGCGGATACTTAGCTTTTGAGGAATTCAAGCGATACAGCGTAGGAGACTCAGCCGCGCATCTTTCTACCAAACGCGAGGTACCCTGTGTGCCCGAGCATGTCGAAGCTCGGCCTCACGCCGCCTTCGTGCACGATCATCTCCCTCTGCAGGGTCTCGAAAGCGACCGTCTCCGCAAGACCCACATCGCGCATCTTCCTGACCGCCTGTTCGAGCTGGTTCGCATTGGGGATGTAGCAGCAGATGTGCCCGCCGACCCTGAGAGCATTCACGATATTCTCCACGGCATCCCAAGGGTTCGGTATGTCCACGACTGCAGCATCCACTCCTTGTTCCAGCTTCGCGGTGCAGATGTCGTCTATCTTCAGCTCCCATGCCGACTCGTTCTCGGAGAGCGCGACATTGCGTTTCGCAATGTCCGCGAAGTCCTTCCTCGTTTCATAGGAGTAGACCTTCCCGGTCGGTCCGACGGCTCTCAGAAGGACCACCGTGAGCGCTCCTGATCCAACGCCTCCCTCGATCACCCTGCTTCCGTTCCCGATGTCTAGATAGAACGGGATCATGAAGCTGTCCTTTGGGATGATGACCTGCGCCCTCCGCTCGATTATCCCGAGGAGGTCCTTGACGCTGGGTTTCAGGATGATGAACTGCCGGCCGCCGATCACCAAGCTGTCGCCGAATGAGGAATTGAACAGCGACTCACCGCTCACTACTCCGAGGCCGCCCACCTCGATCATGTGCTTGGCTACTTTGACGACGAACTTCTTTCCGTTCTGGTCGACCAGTAGTACGCGGGTGCCTTCGGAGATCATGTCCTGCGAATGGTAGTGTTGGCGCTTATAACTAACTTGCTAGCTCGCAAGGGCCTTCAAGGCGTGACCGCATTTGGCGCAGTTCGACTCTTCATAGCCCACTGCAGCACCGCACTGGGGACATTTCGGCAATGGCACGTTCCGAGGGTCGTTCTGCCTCGCCCTCGGTATGGGCTCTGCGTGATTTGTATCCAAATTCGACCTATAATAATCGGCGTGCTTCGGGTCGTGTGTATAGCTGGGGCCGGAGGCAAGAGGCTGCCGGGCTGTTTTCGAGTCCCTAGCTCGAAGAATCAGCAGCATGAATGGGACTATCGCGAGCATTGCGAGGCCGAGAATGATTGCTAGGAGAGCCGCGTCCATCCCTTCGCACCTCCGCGTGTAATTAATTGACTTAATGTTATTTAAATGATATCCGTACTCGGCCGCATCCGATAGGCCTCGGAGAGCATATCGACGACCATGGCTGGCCGTCAATAATGTCAAGAAACGAGGCATCTGGCTGATGAGTTCGAAACCGGCAAGGTCTATATACGCAATCCGCAATCACATCTCCGTCCCGAAGGGGGGCCACGGTGGTACTGCCACTGGCTCGGTGTTGTAGCTTCTGACTAAGCAGATCCGATGTTGCCATGTCACTTGCTTGCAACGACACGCTGATTGAGGAGGTAGAACAGATGAGCAAAGGTTTGAAGGTGGAAAAAGAGAAGTGCATTGGCTGCCAGCAATGCATGCTGATTTGCTCGGCTACGCATGTGGGCAAGTTCAGTCCAAGCGAATCCCGCTTCAATGTGGAGGACAAGTTCCCGGAGCCAGCGGAGTTCAAACTGAACTATTGCATCCAATGCGACGAGCACCCTTGTGTCGATGTTTGTCCAGCAGAGGCCATTGTCCTCGACGTAGGACAGGGGATATATCTGGTGGACAAGGAGAAGTGCACTGCGTGCGGAGCTTGCGTCGAGGCATGCCCGTACGAGGGCTGCTGGCTGGACCCGTCAAGTTCCTACTCGATAAAATGCGACCTCTGTGGGGGGAAGCCTCAATGCGTCGAGATCTGTCCCAGAGGCGTTATCAAGAGGTGAGTTGAATGGCAGACGGTTACACTGGAAAGGTATTGAGAGTTGACTTGACAAGCGAGAAGATTGCAGCGGAACCGCTCAACAGGGAGTGGGCGAAGCAGTTCATAGGTGGTAAGGGGCTCGGAGCGAGGTATCTCTTCGATGAGCTTAAGCCGGGCGTTGATCCCCTATCGCCGGATAACGTGCTGATGATCTGGACTGGCCCTCTCGTGGGAACAATGGTGCCCCTGACCAGCAGGTACGCCGTTGTCACGAGGTCTCCACTCACCGGGACATTCCTGGACAGCTACGCCGGCGGCTACTTCGGACCCGAACTCAAGTACGCCGGATTTGATGGCGTGATAATCAAGGGCAAGGCCAAGAAGCCAGTTTATCTGTGGATCA
>CAZTFD010000125.1:0-5210 GCA_964612225.1 uncultured Thermoplasmata archaeon
GAGAAGGCTGTGGGGAATGAGGAGGAACTCGAGATCAAGGGCGTGTTCGTAGAAGTCGGCCTCGATCCCAACACGGAGTTTCTGAAGGGAATAGTGAGCCTCACAGAATATGGCGAGGTCGATGTCAACTGCATGTGCGAGACCAACGTCCCAGGGCTTTTCGCAGCCGGCGACGTTACCAACGTCCACGAGAAACAAATAGTCGTTGCGGCCGGAGAGGGCGCGAAGGCGGCTCTGAGCGCTCACGAGTATCTTCTAAGGAAGCCAGCTATTACCCCAGACGGTCAAGGTACTTAGTCGGAATAGGCTTCCCGTGGAGCTCGGTATCGTAGGCTTTCAGAATCTCCCTAATCTCCGTCTTCATTGACTTTTCCAGGGGGAGAGGTCTGTGTTCCTTCAGGATCCTCCTGACCTCTTCCCTCGCGGCAGTCATGATCGGTTCCTCCTTCGCATCGGGAGCGGACGGCCGCATCGCTATCTTAGGCATGAGGATCTCGCTCTTGAAGTTCCTCAACGTGTGAATGTCCTTCATGAAATAGCCGCCCGGGCCCACGCGCGCGATGGCGTCGAACCCCATGGTCTCATTGTCCACCTTGACACCCCTGCAAGCTCTGAGCAGGTTCCGCCACAGCTCGCAATCCATGACCACCTGCTCCGCAGACTCGCAACCAGACCTGTCGAATCCTCCGAACCCGACTATCTGGTCTGCCCCAGCAAGGGCTGGGATGAGGCCGCTTATGGCTTTCTGGTAGCCGATCTCGTAGCCGGGCCTGACCCCAGAGGCGGCGACCCCGCCTACCTGGCTCGGGAGTCCATATCTCCGGGCCATCTGACAGCCCGCAGCGTTTATGAGTGCGCCCTCGGTCGAGCCCGAAAGGAACACGCCGGTCCTCATATCCATAGGACCGCTCTCGGAGCTGTAGAGCACGGGGCAGCCGGGGCCGGCCAGCTCCGAGATGACGATGCCGCCCAGATTCTCAGCATTGACTAGCGAAATGGTGCCAGCGAGCGTTACCGGGCAGACAGACCCGGAGATTGCCATGGACAGGTGCACCACGGGCAGCTTGGCCTTCGCGAACATCACGGCAGCTTCGATGTCCCCCTTCTCGTACCGCAGAGGAGTTATCGGCGTGTGCGTGATCGACACAATCGGCCTCTTTGCCAGATCCTTCTCGGAGCCGACGACTGCGGCGGCCATCCTTATGAGATACCCTGCATCGGTAACATCGCCGGCGCCATGCTGGATGTGTTTCGAAGTGTATGCCAAGGAGGCTGCGTACTCGTGCAAGTTGGAGATCTCCGGAGGTATGTCAGTGGCAACGACCTCGGCCCAGTAGAGGTCTGTCTCGGGCATCGCATCGTTCACGAGCGTCAGGTCAATCAGGTCGTTCATCGTCGACTTGCGCTTGCTCTGGGTGTTGATGTCCCAGACATCCGTTGGTTGCCCGTCATTGCAGCCCTGGACATGGTCCTCAGCCGGCAATCTCAGGTCGTTGGCCTTGTCCCTACCGCACATCAGGAACTCCTTGGGGGCATTCGCCAAAGCGACCTTGACCATCTGCTCGGACAGCTTAGCGAGCTGGTTCTTGTGGTCTACCCTTGCGCCGTGGTCTTCGAGCATCTTGAGAGTCTCGCCGCTCGTGACCTTGATCCCCACCTCCTCAAGAATCCTGATCGATTCCAGGTGGACTGCTTCCTCTTGCTCCTTCGTTAACGGATTGAATGCGGCTCTAGCCAAGCTTTCCCTTCCGGAAGGGGTTAGAGAATACACCTATAAGAATGGAGAGTCTGCTCCTCGAACAACTGTCTTCCGTGTGATGGTTCTTAATAAAGCCAGCTAGGACAGGAGGAGAGAGTGGCTAGTGAAGCTGATATGATGACCTCTCGTACAAAAGTGCCTCCTCATACGCCGCGCAGAGAAGGCGGGTCGAGGCTCCGCCATCCAAGTCCCGTGCTTCGGCACGATTCCGGAGCCACACAGGGACCTATGGATGCCTTCACCTTATCTCAAGGGCCTGGTATCCGGAGTCAGGGTCGTTCCCGAAGGCGTCGAGCCTTCCCCTGATCCTCCACTGGTGGCTGACCTGGCCATTGTAGCTCGGCTGTCCAGAAGGCACTTGGATCGTCGCATCGAAGGTCTTCGTCTCGCTCGGCTGAAGGACGAACGCAGGACCCACAGGAATGGATTGCTTCACCGTCTCGTTATGGACTTCGGTCATCTGTCCACAATGCTTGCACTTGACCTTCCCATTCTCCTCCGCATGGATGTCCACGAAGACCCCGGCGGACTTGACCTCTTTGCCCATCGACATTACGGTCACTTTGACTGGAACCGAATCTCCGGCCTTCAAAGCCTGATGCGGATATTCTATGCTCACCTTGGCTGAGCCGCCTGTCATGGCGGACCCCACGGATTTCATCTTGTCTAGAAAGCCCATTAGCACACCAATGCGCCATATGCACCTGGCTCATTAAGGCTTTTTCCGATTACCCGGGACGCCTTTATAAGCGGCACGCTCAGGCGCGCTTCTTGGACCTGTAGCTCTCGACCGCCTTCTCCTCTAGTCTTCGCGCCCTTCTTCGCATGGCTTCCCGGTTGCGCCTACGGTCATTCTCGGACTCCAGCACCAGCTCGGGGGCAATCGTTGGCTTTCCGTCTGGCCCAAGAGCGACGACCGTCAGGTAGGATGAGCCCGTGTGCCTGATCTCTCCGGTCCTCGGGTTCTCGGCCTCGACCCTTACGCCGATCTCCATCGACGACCGCCAGACAGCGTTCACGTTGGCCCGGAGGGTCACAAGGTCTCCGACATGTACGGGGGATAGGAAATCCATCTTGTCCACTGAGGCGGTCACGATGTTGCTTCGCGAATGCTTGGTAGCCACAACATAAGCAGCCTCGTCGACCATCTTCAGAATCGTGCCTCCGAAGACGTTGCCTGCGATATTCGCATCCTGCGGCATCATGACTCTGGCAACCGCCGTCTTCGACTGCGATACCTTCCTCTTCTCGCGCTTCATTTTGTTCTCCTGTCGGAATCCTCATGGGGTTCTCAGAACCGTCTCGGAGCCAGGAGGTGGAGGCACCTGCGGCGGAGGTGCGGAAGGCTGAGGTACGGGCATTCCTGGCTGGTAGGGAATTGGCTGACCCGGCTTGCGCCGCATCAATAGGACTACGACCAGGACGACGACGGCGAAGAGCGTGACCCCGAGTCCGATCCCTATGAACAGTATTGAGCTGGTGGACGCTTTGTGGTTGTAGTCCGTCAGGATCGTGCTGATGCTCAAATCAGCAGTGCTCTCACCGGATTCCTCCTGCTTCACGAAGTTGCCAACATCGGACGACCACCAGTAGACGATCGAGCTGCCGTTGCTGTCCGTGGCGGTGATCTTCAGAGTGTCGAACTTGCCCGCGGGAGTTGTGACAGATTCCATGCTAGGAGCCACAACATAGCTCACGGTCATCTGCTCGGTCGATGGCGTAGGCGCTCCCTGGGAAACGCCGTCAATCCATGTCTCCGATACGGTCGTGACATCGATTGTTTCGACCCACGAGTCGCCAGGGCCAGTCTGCGAGAGGGAGAATCCGCTCAGAAGCGGCGGAGAGTAAGTCGACACGCTTTCTATCTCGGTGTGATTGACGAGCTGGAACGAACCTGTACCAATGGAAACGTTGACCCACATGATTGCGTCGTCTTTGACCATCCCCATGTCGTCTTGGGTCTCATAGACATGGCCTCCGAGGGTAGCGCTGCCGGATACGCTCAGCAGATCGATCGAAGCACTGGCAGAACCGCTGACGCTCATCACATTCACGTCGTACGAGTTCTCATTTACTGTCAGTGTGTCGGTCCCGAGGTAGGTGTAGGTTATCGAACCGGTGGCATTCAACCCCATCAGATCCATCGTGATGGAATATGTGTAGAAATCGCCAGCACTACGCGCGACAGCCGACGCGGGGGCGACCCCGATCGACATCACGACTAGAAGACAGACTACAGTAACAGCTGACCCGATCCTTGCTAACGCATTCATGCGCATACTCACACTCCCCTCTCGAACCCGACCATCTATCCCGCCGTGAGAGATATAACTTTGTGCCCTGAAGTGGTCGTCAGGGACTATTTGAATGGTGCTGGCATGGGGTGATGCCTTTCTATCCTGCATGACGAAAAGCATTAAGATGGCCCTCTCGAATCCGGCCAGAGACGAAGGATGCCCGGCGGTTATGTCCGCTCTGGGGATGGAAATTCGTCAGGGACTTGAGAACATGCCCGAAGGACTATCTACGTACGCGGAGAAGGTCTACAACGCGATGAAGAACGCGGGACTAGACAGCGAAGAGAAGATGGCCAACGCCGAGAGGATCGTGGGCCTCACGAAGGCCCCAAAGAACTTCGTGCTCAGAGCTCTGGATGAGCTTCAGTCCAAGGGTTTAGTCAAACGTAAGGCGCGAGAGAAGGCGGCCGGCTACTACCTCCTGCAGAGGCAGTGAGCCTTCTAGTTTTCATTCAGGCTCCCGGAGACGCCCGGGAGCATTCTCACCCATCTGGCCGAGCCCAGGCCAGAGCAAGATATATGATATCGTACATAGTAACCCGTTGCAAGTGTTCCGATGCCGGAAGAGTTCACTGTTACGCCGTACAAGGTGACTGGCGAGATAGATTACGACGTCCTCATAGAGAAGTTCGGGACGAAGAGGATCGACGAGCCACTCATCGCCAGATTGGCGAAGTACGGTCCGCTGCACACGATGCTGAGACGGCACATATTCTACTCGCACAGGGACATGGAATGGCTCCTTGACGAATACGACAAGGGCAACAGATTCTCGCTGTACACTGGCAGAGGACCTTCGGGCCCCATACACCTGGGCCACCTGATGCCCTGGGCGTTCACGAAATACCTTCAGGACACTTTCAAGGTGAAGCTCTGGTTCCAGCTCACAGACGATGAGAAATTCATGTTCTATGACCGCCTCACGTTGGACGAGTGCAAGAAGTGGGGGTACGAGAATGCTCTCGATATCATCGCCCTCGGGTTCGATCCCAAGCTTACGAACATATTCCTCGACACCGAGTACATCAAGACCATGTACCCGACGGCGATCAAGGCAGCCAAGAAGATCAACTTCTCCACCATTCGCGCTGTGTTCGGGTTCGACAACTCGAACAACATCGGGAGCATATTCTTCACCAGCATCCAGACGGTCC
>CAZTFD010000126.1:0-5178 GCA_964612225.1 uncultured Thermoplasmata archaeon
TCCAGAGCGATGCATGAGCAGGTCGTGATGAACCTCTACACCGCGCTGTCCCGGGACGGATACCTGATGCTGGGCAAGACGGAGACACTGATGGGGGCTCCGCGTGGCGGCTTTGATGTCGTTGATCTGGAGCACAGAATACTCAGAAAGAAGGCCAGTTCGATTGCTGGGACGAGCGCCTAATCTGATTCTAGAAGGTTGTCGTCAGACAGCTCATGGTCGGAAACAAGCTGCAGTTCTGTCAGTTCCTCTTGGTCCATTGCAAGAATCTCGTCGATGCTGGGCACTGAGACGTCGCTCATGAATTCCTCGATGTTCCTGTAATTTGAGCTCATTTCCCGAATCAGAGCGTCCTGTACTTTGTCGAGGTCTCTCGAGGATAGTGACCTAGTCAACATTTCTGCTAATGTGACCCCTTCACTCTCTGCCTGGCTCACCAATTCCATCATGTTAGTATACGCCATGCTCATCCCATCCAAGCGTATGACAATCGTCAGACGAAGTATTGGCCTGGAGCGTATATAATACTTGCTTCGAAGTCGGATCGGGTCACTTCACCAGATCGAGCCAGGAGGCGTATTTCCTGTCCTTTCCCCTGACGATGTCCAGGAACCTTGTCTGGATGGCCTTCGTGATCGGCCCGGGCCTTCCATCCCCAACGGCTCTCCTGTCGACTTCGCGAATAGGTGTGACCTCTGCCGCGGTACCCGTGAAAAAGAGCTCGTCCGCAAGGTAGAGCTCGCTCCTCGAGAAGTTCTGCTCTGCGACTCCGTATCCCATGTCGGCCGCCAGTGCCATGATTGATTCCCTGGTTATCCCGGGCAAGATGCCGGCGTTCAAAGGAGGGGTCAGTATCCTGTTCTTCGTCACCAGGAAGATGTTCTCCCCGGATCCCTCGGCCACCATGTGTTGTTCGTTCAACATGATGGTTTCTTCGAAGCCGTTCAGCTTCGCCTCCATGACGGCCAGGGCGCCGTTCAGATAGTTGCCGCACACCTTCGCGGTCGCAGGGACCGAGCCGTTGCTCACTCTGTGCCACGATGATGTGTGCACCCGTATGCCATTCGTAAGCCCGTCATCCCCAAGGTATGCTCCGAGAGGGAACGCGACTATGAAGACCTCGACAGGATAGCCAAGGGGATTGACCCCGATCCCGGAGACACCGTAGAACGCGATAGGCCGGATGTAGCATTCTTCCAGTTTGTTCACGCTGACAGTCTCCTTGGCCGCTTTGCACAGGTCGTCTACCGAGTACGGCAGTTTCATATTGATGGCCTTGGCAGAGTTGTGTAGTCTGACCATGTGATCCCGTAGCCGGAAGATTGCAGGTCCCTTCTTGGTGCTGTAGCACCTGATTCCTTCGAAAGCGCCGGTACCGTAGTGCAGACCGTGCGTGAGAACGTGGACGGTCGCATCCTTCCATGCAATCAGGCTCCCGTTCTTCCAGATCTTCTCGGTGGGCTGGATGTTCATGTTCCTTCAGTCTCCTTGTGGGTCTATGGCGATTTGACTACTTGGTTCATGAGGTTTCCGACGCCGTCGAGCTCCACCTCAACGACATCCCCCTCATTCATGGGCGCTATCCCGGACGGCGTGCCGGTGGCGATGATATCCCCTGGTTCTAGCACCATGATGGTGGATATGTACTCGACAAGAGCTGCATCGTCGAACACCCTATCAGAGAGCGGCGAGTTCTGGACGACCCTTCCGTTCAGTTTCGTCGTAACGGTCGTCGGCGGCCTGCTCGATATGTAAGGACCTATCGGGGCGAAGGTGTCGAATCCTTTTGCGCGAGTCCAGTCGACATCGTTCTTCTGGAGGTCCCTCGCAGTCACATCGTTCAGGCATGTGTAACCGAAGATGTGTTCTCTGCCGTTCTTCGTGTGGCTCGCCCTCGAACCGACGACCACCGCACACTCGCCCTCGAAATCCACCCTCTTCGAGGCGGATGGCATGACGATGTTCTCGCCAGGCCCTATGATTGCGGATGACGGCTTGGAGAAGATGACAGGGACCTTTGGCGTCTCCCAGTTCATCTCTTTGATGTGACTCCTGTAGTTGAGGCCGATGCATATGATCTTGGAGGGCCTGTCGACAGGTGCGAGCACCTTCAGCTCCGAGATCGCATGGCGTTTCGCCGCGCGTTTCGCGCCGCGACCTATCGCGTCCATCATGCACCGTGCATCGGTCTCGAACACACTGTCCCCCATGACCTCGCCGACGAAGACCTCACGTCCCTTGGCGAACTTGCCCAGCTTGGATTCCGATGTCGTTGAACTGGCCATGTGGTCACCTATTCGAATCGAGAGAGCATGGACTCCTAGAGTATTCCCTATGCACCAGACCGGATCGTGGAGGAAGATCTTACTTGAACATCTTCCTTATTCGTCTCCCAACGACCTCGATTTGGGACTTCTCTCCTTCATTCCGAAGCTTGGTCAGAGTCGGCATTCCAGAGTCTCGCTCGGCGACCCATTCCTTGGCGAACTTCCCGGACTGGATGTCCTTCAGGATGCCGACCATCTTCTGCTTCACTCGGTCATCGATGATCATGGGACCTCGCGTCCGTCCGCCGTACTCAGCGGTGTTCGAGACGCCGTCCCACATCCCTTCGATGCCGCCCTTCTGAACGAGGTCGATTATGAGCTTCAGCTCGTGAAGAACCTCGAAGTACGCGATCTCGGGCTGGTATCCCTCCTCGACCAGGACCTCGAACGATGTCTTGACAAGCTGGCTTGCCCCTCCACAGAGGTCGACCTGCTCTCCGAAGAGGTCGGTCTCCGTCTCCTCCTTGAAGGTCGTCTCGATTACGCCCCTCGTGGTCGCCATGAGCCCTTTGGCGATCGCCAACGCATACTTCTTGGCGTTACCTGAATGGTCCTGGTGTACCGCGATCAGGGCCGGAACGCCTATCCCAGCCAGGAAGGTCTCTCTGACCAGTGCCCCCGGACCCTTCGGTGCCACCATGATGACGTCAATGTCCTTTGGAGGTACGATCCTCTTGAAATGAATGTTGAATCCGTGCGCGAAGTCGAGGACCATGCCCTTCCTCAGGTTGGGCGCGATGTGTTTGTCATAGACGTCCTTCTGGACCTCGTCAGGTATCAGGAGCATCACCAGGTCCGAGCTCTTGACGGCGTCCGAGATGTTCATGATCTTCATCTTGTCCGCCTTGGCCCTGTTCCATGTCTCGTCCTTGATGCCGAGTCCCAAGACGACATCCACACCGCTGTCCCTCAGGTTCAGCGACTGCGCTCTCCCCTGGATTCCATATCCCACGACCGCTACCCTCTTGCCCTTCAGGACCTTGAGGTTCGCGTCCTTGTTGTAGTATATTTTGGCCATCACTGCACACTCCAAATCAATCAGATAGCATTCATTGCCTGTACGTATCTCTCCGGCTGGCTCTTCTTAACGATTATGTCGACTTCTTCGACTGTCCCTGTGACCCGGCACATGCCCTCCTTGTTGTAGAGGAGGGCGTACGCCTCATGCCTGGAAGGATCGACCAGGTCCACTTCGATGACTTCGTGGAGCGCTCTCAGGTGCTCGATCACGCTCAGCGCCTTCTCCCTGTCCTCGATCGAGAGGACTATCCTGGCCTTCTCTGGCATCTCGCACTTCCCGACCACAATCGTCTCAACGTTTATCCTCTTTCGGTTGAACTCGCCCATGACCCGCTGCATCACACCCGGTTGGTCGAACACCAACATCATCATTACTTCCATTCAACACACCCCGCCTTTCCATATGCACCTGCCCTTGATGCAATCAATCATAGATTTTCCTGGTGGCGTCATCGGCAGGACATCCTCCTCTGGGTCCACCATGAAGTCGATCAGGAAGGGGACATCCGCCTTCGTTCCTCTCTGGATCGCCTCGGCGACCTCGGAATATCTCTCCACCCTTATCGCCTCCGCCCCGTAGGCCTCCGCTAGCTTGACGAAGTCCGGGGTCTTTCCCGCGAACTCCGTTGCCATGTACCTCGCACCGTAGAAGAGCTTCTGCCACTGCTTCACCATGCCAAGCCATCCGTTGTTCAGCAGGCAGATCATGACTGGAATATCGTTCTCGACGGCCGTGGCGAACTCCTGAGACACCATCTGCAGGCTTCCGTCGCCTGCAATGTCGGCGACGACGCTCTCCGGACGAGCGATCTTAGCGCCTATAGCCGCGGGGAATCCGAACCCCATCGTCCCCAACCCTCCGGAAGTTATGAACATCCTCTTTCCATAGCATTTGAAGAAGTGCGCCGCCCACATCTGGTTCTGGCCAACCTCGGTCGTGACGATGGCATCGTTCGGCAGGTTCTTCGACAGCTCGTGAATGACCTTCTGTGGCTTTATCGGGTTTGAGAGCAAGTCGAAATCACAGGTACACTCCTTGTTGAGCTCGATGATCCTGTCCTTCCAGGTTCCTGACTTGGTCCTCTTCTGGAGTCCGGCGATCAGGGCGTTCACGACCGTCCATGCGTCTCCAACGAGACCGACCCTGCCCTTGACGTTCTTCCCTATCTCCGAGGAGTCGATGTCCACGTGCACGACCTTCGTCTTCGCGCCGAACTCAGAGAGCTTGCCCGTCACTCGGTCGCTGAACCTGGTGCCGATGGCCAGCAGCACGTCGCAGTTGTTCAACGCATAGTTCGCAACCTGGCGCCCGTGCATTCCGCACACACCCAAGACCAGCGGATGGTTCTCCGGGACTGATCCCTTCGCCATCAATGTGGTAACAATCGGCGCCATCAGCATTTCGGCGAGACGAGTGATCTCCGGTCCCGCCCGGGACCATGTCACGCCGCCGCCAACCATTATCGTCGGCCTTTCGGCCTTCTCGAGCAGCTTGATCGCATCGAGCAGGCCCGCGAGATTCCGCTTGGGCTTGGGCACCCGCACCTCCTTGTCCAGGAGCTCGTCCGCGATCTCGGCGTTGAATATGTCCACTGGGATGTCCACATGAACCGGACCATATCTCCCGGTAGTCGCGATGAGGAATGCCTTCTTCATGGTTTCGGGGAAGAGTGCTGGGTCGGTCACCCTGAAGTTGTGCTTCGTGATGGGCATCATCAAGCTGAACGAATCTGCCTCCTGGAACGCATCGTTACCTAGGACGTCAGTGGCGACCTGCCCGGTAAGGGCGATCAGAGGCGACGAATCCATGAACGCCGTGGCGACACCAGTT
>CAZTFD010000127.1:0-5141 GCA_964612225.1 uncultured Thermoplasmata archaeon
CACAGTGCCTTCACTTTGTCTCTTTAACCGAGTCACTGACACCAGCACATCCGCGGTGAAGAACAAGGTAGCGAATGACCTCGCAACTGGCCCCGAGCCTTCCAGAGCTCGTTTGGACAGCCTTCCGAAAAGCCTTCGGGAAGGGTGGGATATCACAGTCACATGTTCTCCTTTTGCCTCTAGGTATCTTCGTATCCTCTCTGCGTGAGTGTCCTTCCCGCAACCATCGAGCCCATCGACCACGATGAACCTCAAACTCATACCCCCATCATGTGGAGCCAGCCGGCCAGGAAGAGCGGCAGAATGAGGTTGTCGATCGCTCCCGGCGTCACGGCCTCCAGAAATGCCACAAGCCCCGCAACAGCGATCGCGAAAAGGATCAGAAGTTCCGGTTGTGTCCCGCCAGTGTAGCCTATCACGCCGAAGTAGAACCAACTGATAATGAGGATGCTTGCGAGTGTTGCCAAGAAGACTGCGATGCTCCCCTCCATGGTCCTATTGGGCAAGTAGCGGAATTTGCCATACTTGCGGCCAACTAATTCGCCCATCCCGTCCCCGAATGACATAGCAGCGATTGCAATCGATGCTGCGAACAGGTCATCGAAGAGCAGGTAGGCGATCATTGTCCAGGAGATGGCGTAGAACACGAGTCCGTAGGGATGTCCCTCTGAGGAACTCTGACCCAACGGGCTCTTCTTCAGGAACGCCACCGGAGACTTCGGAGTCGCAAGGAGAAGCAAAGGCACGAAAGGAAGCGCGGCCAGTCCTGCCATCACTACTGCAGATTCGAAGCTCCACCAGAAGAAGACGATGCCCCCGGTCAGAATGTGGACTAACTTGCGAGCGTTGCTCATCTTGTCTCTCAGAATCCAAGATATCGCCACGACAGCCAGGACATATCCGTAGACGCCTAGCAACCCAAGGAGGTCGCCTTCGGTCAGTGAAACCACGGATATTGGATTATCCTTGATATCCGCATATACTTTTCCGATAAGGGGCCGGGGCGCGTCACTTCTTCTTCCGTTTCAATTCCTCAACGACCTCGATCGCCCTGTCCATCCGTATCTTCTTTTCAGCTATGATGATCTTGCACGCCTCCTCCACAAGCTCTGGAGGACACCCAACGCTGGCGACTATGTTCTTCGCGTGGAGGGTCATGTGGCCCTTCTGTATCCCGACCGTAGCCAGTGCCCGCAGCGCGGCGAGATTCTGAGCGAGGCCGACGGCCACTGCAATCTCTCCCAGTTCCTGGGCGCTCTTGACTCCCAGAAGCTTCACGCACGCCCTGGCCGTTGGATGGACCTTGGTCGCTCCTCCGACTAAGCCAACCGCCATGGGCATTTCAATGGTTCCCACGAGATCCCCTTCTGGCGTCTTCTCAAAGGTGGTCAGCGGTTTATAGGCACCTGACCGCGCAGCGTACGAATGAGCGCCTGCCTCGATCGCCCGGAAATCGTTGCCAGTCGCGATTATGACCGAGTCTATGCCATTCATGATACCCTTGTTGTGCGTCGCGCATCGATACGGGTCGGCTTCGGCGAACACGTACGCCTCGATTACGCCATCAACGACCTCTTCCCCTCCGATTGCGTCCTTGGACCAAACCGCCCGCGCCCTCGCCAGCCTGTGCGTCGCAAGATTGGAGAGGATTCTGAGATACACCCTGCCTCCTGATATCTGTTCTACAAGGGGTGCCACGGCCTCCGCCATGGTGTTGACGGCGTTCGCGCCCATTGCGTCCTTCACATCGACGAGGAGGTGGACTATCACGTTGGGTCCCTTCAGAGTGTTAATTATGCGCACCTCGAGGTCCCTCGCACCTCCACCGAGCTTGACCAACATAGGGTCCTGCTTGTTGGCAAGCTCGAGGATCTCGCGCCTCTTCTCGAGGATCATGTGCTTCACCCTGCTCGGGTCCCGAATGCCGGTCACCTGTACCTGACCGATCATGACCGGGGGTGTGCTCGAAGTCCAGAACCCTCCCCGCTCTCTAGCCATCTTCGCGGCATTGGATGCCGCGGCGACGACCGACGGCTCTTCGATCGCCATGGGAACCAGGTAGTCCTTGTTGTTTATCTTGAAGTTGACAGCGATGCCAAGCGGCATCTGGAATGAACCGATCGCATTCTCCACCATCTTGTCGGGGATCGATGAATCGAGTCCTCCGGTCCCTGCGAGCGCGAGAACATCCTCGTCGGTGAGATCCGCGAACTCCTTCACGGTCTTCAGTCTGTCAGCCATGCTCTGCTTGTAGAACCCTTCGATCCTAGAACTCCGTTCCATAGATCACACCAGCGACTTGGCAGACGAACCCAATAGCTCAATCTTAATCCTTTTGCAGGAGGACATCGGCAATCATCGTCCAGGTACCATCCGCACGGAAAAGGATATATTCGGATTGACGGCTGGAGGGACCAGATGTCCAAATGTTCCGCCCCCGGCAAGATGATACTGTTCGGGGAGCACGCAGTCGTATTCGGGAAGCCAGCACTTGCGCTGGCGATCGATATGAGGATATCCTCAGCGGTCTCGCTCTCAAATGAATTCTCGGTCAATGGTAGGCCGATGAATAAGCGGCGGCACGCTCACATTTCGGCAGCGTTGGACGAGGCGTGGGGGGGTCCCCCGATAAACATCGACACACTTTCTCAAATCCCGTCTGGCTCAGGGTTGGGCTCCTCCGCGGCAGTGACCGTGTCCTGCATCGCGGCGATATTGATGGAGAAGAAGAGGTTCGACCCAGAGACGGTGGCGAGGAAGGCGTTCGAAGTCGAACTCAGGGTTCAAGGAAGAGCGTCGCCCACGGACACTTCGACGTCTACACACGGCCACGGGGTGATTGTTTCTCCTGAGCGGATGGACGGACTGTTGTGGCGGATCGAACACGACCGGAAGGTATGGAACATCCACCATTGCGAAATCCCTCCTTTGAAGTTCGTTGTCGGCTATACAGGCATCCATGCGGCCACTAACCCTCTAGTTGCCAAGGTCCGCAAGCTTGTGGACGCGGACCAAGACGCGAAGCACGCCGTGGACAGGATCGGGGAGATCGTGCTCGAAGGGGTCGATGCGACAAGGGCCAAAGACAAGAAGAGACTGGGGAAGCTCATGCTCGAGAACCATGGATTGCTGAATCAGCTCGGAGTCGGACATCCCGCCTTGGATAGGCTCGTGGATGCATGTAAGGGGATCTCGTACGGTGCTAAGTTGACCGGGTCCGGTGGTGGCGGCAGCATGATTGCTCTTACCGATGACCCGAAAGCCGTCGCCAAGGCATTGGCAGATGCGGACGGGGAACCGATCATAGTCCAGGTGGGCTGCGAAGGCGTCAGACCGGAGAAATAGGAGGGGGGAAACGATAAATCCCTGCTCACGCTTGACCTTGGCGGTGAAGAATTGGTAGAGAGAATAGCCCAGCACCGACACTGTCAGAACTGCGACAAGGCGATCCCCTACAAGGACAAGTTCTGCGACGAGAAATGCGATGCTGAGCACAAGACCAAGATGAAGGCGAAAAAGAACCAGCTTCTCTATTTCTACGCGATGATGGTCGGCATATTCATCCTGGCCATGGCGCTCATTTTCCTGGGGTAGTCAGCGTGAAGGTTGGCATCGGTGGAACGTTCAACGTGATCCATAAGGGTCACGAACTGCTCTTCGAGACCGCGTTCTCGGTAGGCGATTCAGTCGAGGTTGGCCTCACCTCAGACGAGTTCGCCAAGACTATCAAGACCGTTCCGGTTACCGCTTACTTCCAGCGAAAGATGAACCTGTTGAAATTCCTCGAGCGATACGGCAAGCCGTTCAACATCGTAATGATCTCGGACATGAAGGGGACGGCCGCCACTTCGGAAACGATAGATGCTATTGTGGTATCTCCCGAAACGCGATCTCACGCAGACGATATCAATGAGCAGAGGCGGAGGAACGGGCTGAAGCCGCTGAAGGTCTTCGCCATCAAGGAGGTCAGAGCGGACGATACTCTCGTCATAAGTTCATCGAGGATACTGAAAGGCGAGATAGACAAGGATGGGAGGATGCTCCGCCCGATCAGGGTGGCGGTCGGATCGACGAACAAGGTGAAACTGAATGCGGTTCGGAACATCTTCACGCAGGCCTTTGGTCTCATCGAGGTCATAAGCGTCGAGCCGGAGCATGGTGTAGAGAACCAGCCTCGGGAAGAGAGGACGATCCAGGGGTCAATTCTGAGGGCGAAGAGTGCAATTGAGAAGACGAAAGCGGACTTCGGGGTGGGAGTCGAGGCGGGGCTGTTCTATAACAGAGTGCTGAACAAACACCTGGACATCCAATACTGCGCCGTCGTCGACTCCTCAGGCAAGATGACGGTCGGCCACGGTCCCGGGTTCGAATATCCCCCGGAGGTCGTCCGAGCAGTCTTGGACGGCGGGACTGTCGGCGAAAAGATGAGTGAGATCACGGAGATAGAGGAGATAGGTCACAAGATGGGCTCGATAGGCTATCTGTCAGATGGTATGATCGATAGGACTGCCTTGACGGAGATTGCCGTATTGATGGCCTTGATCCCGCGCATAAGGAAGGAGCTGTACTGAGGCGACTTACGCCTGCTCCTCTTCCGCTACAGCTTCGAGATAATCAGAGAGGGTGTTGCAGCTCTCTCTTCCTACGCAGCCGAACCTTCCATACTTCTTACAGTAGTCGCCTGAGATCTCGTGATGCTCGCAGCTCTGAGCGTCTTTGAAAGTGGGGCATTGCGCCTTGATGCATGCGTAGCCCGAGTACTTGCCGGTGCAAAGATTGTCCTTTGTCAGGTACTTACATCTCATGACCAATCACTGCCCCTCTCCTATGCTCATCAAGCGTTCCTGGTGGATTATCAGCTGCTTCTGGTAAGACTCCGGCGTCACGCAATGCTCCCTCCCGGGGCAAAAGAATCTTGCATACTTCTCACAGTAGAGACCGAGCCACTTCTCATGTCCGCACTCTTCCGCAGACTTGGCCTTCCTGAGCATTAGGATGTTCATTCCTGAGAATTCGCATTTGTCCTGGCCGATGCATTCGAGGCTGTCGACATGCTTGTTCGCGCAGGCTCCGCTAACGTAGCTGTATCTGCACATGATCCCATCCCGTGCTCTCGCGAGCGCACTACAATGCGCGTGCGC
>CAZTFD010000128.1:0-5084 GCA_964612225.1 uncultured Thermoplasmata archaeon
GACAAGGAAGGCATCGTACCATGTTGTGGCCACGGTGGACGACGGCATGTTGATGTACCACTTCGTGAAATCGTGGAACACCCAGTCGACCGAGGTCAACCTGCCGGTGAAGAAGAGCAACCTCACATTGTATCTCGGGCTGATCGCGATCGCAGTGGTCGCAGCGCTCTTGGTCTTGGTCTTCCTGCTCAAGCGCAGGAAGGGACCGAAGGAGGAGGCAGGCGGCATGGAGGGCATGAAGCCCCCAGAGGCACCTCCGACGACTCCGCCAGTGAAGTAGGCCGGATAAGACCCACTAAACCCCTTCAACTCATTTCCATCGTACCGGTCTCAGAGAAAGCAGGTGCAGTGATTTGGCCTCCCACAGACGGATACTCTTCAAACGGTGTCTGAACGCGTTCGTGACGATACTGCTAATCATGGCCCTCAACTTCGCGCTGTTCAGGGTCATGCCTGGGAACCCTGCGGAGCTGATGAAGAACAGGAACCCGGGAAGGAGCAACGACGCCGCGTACTGGCGCAACGTCGAGATCATGGGCCTGAACGATTCACTGCCCGACCAATTCGTCAACTACTACGTCGACACCTTCACCGGAGACTGGGGGATATCCTACAGGCAAGAGCTGCCCGTGTTAGACGTCATGGGCGAGGCCATCTTATGGACCGTCCTGTTAGTAGGCACGGGCTCCGCCCTCACTTTCGTGATAGGAGTCGTGTTAGGCAAGATCGCAGCGCGCAAACGTAGGTCCTGGCAGGATCTGTCGATCACCGGGTTCGGGCTGTTCTTCTACGGGATGCCCGTGTTCTGGTTCGCGATTATCCTCATGGTGCTGTTCTCGAACTGGATCCCGCTGCTGCCGTCCGGGGGATACATGGAATCCGGCACAACGCCGTTGCCTCTCACCCTCGACAAGGTCGCTGATATCATTCGGCACATGATCTTGCCAGTGACCGCGCTCACTATAGGTTCCGTCGCGGGCATCTCGCTCATCATGAGGAGCTCGCTCATAGACGTCCTGACCGAGGACTACATCACCACGGCGTACGCAAAGGGGATGACGGAGAAGCAGGTCATGAAGAAGCACGCCTCGCTGAACGCCCGCCTGCCCATCGTGACGACGATCGCGATGGACACCGCGTTCATACTCGGGGGCGTGTTCCAGATAGAGGTCGTTTTCAGCTACAAGGGCATCGGGTGGTACACCATAGAAGCCATCAACGACAAGGACTTCCCGATGCTCCAGTTCATATTCTTCATCGGAGGAGTGGCCGTGGTCGTTGCCAACCTGATCGCCGACATCATACTTGTCAAGCTGGACCCGAGGGTGAAGATCACATGAAGGAGGGGTCCAGATGAAATTCGAGAGAATGTTCGAGAAGGCTGCCAGGAGGATCTTCTCGTTCAGGCCGCTGACATCCGAGAAGGTCGGACTCTGGGCGAAGGGGGTTGGGAAGACGACGGACCTATTCGCCAAGACTTGGATGGGCAGGATAGGGGTTGCCATAATCCTGTTCTTCGTCGGAGTGTCTGTCTACGCGGACCTCGCGCTGCCATATGACAGATACGGTGGGGACCCCAGCCACAGGCTCGATGCTGCCACCTGGGACCACCCGTTCGGGACCGACCAGCAGGGAAGGGACGTCTTCACGAGGACGGCCCACGGAACTACAGCCTCGTTGATTGTGGGGTTCGTCGCGATGGCGATATCGATGATCCTCGGGACCGTCGTCGGACTGGCATCGGGCTACTGGGGCGGGTGGAGAGACGAGGTGATCATGCGGGCGAACGACGTCTTCCTCTCGATCCCATGGCTGGTGTTGATGATCGTCATCGCCGCCGTCCTCAACGCCCGGAGCCTGTTCGCAGTGATACTCGTGATAGGGCTGACGGGATGGTCGACGACCGCAAGGATCGTGCGCTCCCAGGTGCTGTCGATCAAGACCCTGCAGTTCGTGGAGCGCGCGAAGGCCATAGGCGCGAGCGATTGGCACATCATCAGGAAGCACATCTTTCCGAATGTCGTCCCGCTCATCTTCGCGAACGCCATCCTGACGATCGCCATCGCGATCCTGTCCGAGGCGACCCTCAGCTACCTCAAGCTGGGACCGACGGATGTCGAGACCTGGGGGAGAGTGCTCGAGGATGCGTCCGCCGCCCAGGTGGCGACGACGGGGCCATACATGTTCATCATCATGCCCGGCCTGTGCATCGTGTTCGTGGTGCTCGGGTTCACGCTCGTCGGATACGCGATGGACGAGGTCCTGAACCCGAAACTCAGGGAGAGATAGAGTGTCAAGCGTGCTCGATGTCCTCTCTTCCATCGAGCTGGATCCTGCAAATGCGGTTTTCGGGTGTTGACCCCATCATTTCGAGCTGACGAGAAAAAAGAACAATAATGTGGGGTTTGCTCGGAGGAATAATCCCCCGAGGTTGTCGTTTGACCGCGCTCACTTGTTCGCGCAGAACGCCCGCAGCCAGAGTAGCCAGCCGCTGTCGATCGCGAACGGCACCTGCTCGTAGGCGGGCTTCAGACCAAGGTAGCTGCTCCTGTAGGACGGGAAGTATATCGACAGTCCGGTCGAGTCCTGGTTGTGCTTGCTGTTGACCGTCAGCACTATCCCTGAATCGATCGCGGATATCACTTCCCCTGCCGCGAGCTTCACGTCCTTGTCCAAGATCGCCTTGTCGTTGTACACGTTGGTCGCGTACACCTTGAGGTCCGAGTAGTACGGGTAGTAGTAGCTCGGTGAGTTGGACAGGTCGTTCTTGAACTGGCTCTTGTACGTTGCAAGGACTTTCAGCTGTGCGCTCGCAAGATGCGTCAACCCGGCGCTGAGGTCGTTCATGGCCGTCATGTCAAACGCGCTGATCGTCCAGTCGTTCGCCCATGTGATCGAGTTGTAGTACACCGCGAAGTCCGAGACAATTACCTTCGACAGCTCGAGGCTAGACATGGTGGGCTTCGCCACCAGGTCCGCCGCTATCGCGTCGTACGGGAACCCCTGGCCATAGATAGTCTCCTCGCTGAACACGAGGTACTGCGCGTAGCCGGTCATCTGGTATGCGACCTCCGGCTGGGCCATCAGGCACTGGTCGAACGCGAACACATCGAACGACACTCCGCCGTCAACGACTGCCGTGCGCAGCTCCTTCATATCGATGAACTGCGACGTGCCGGTCTCCTCCTCGGAGGTGTCGTCCCAGTTCAGGCCTCTCCAGCCTGCGCCGTGGTCCCACGATATGAAGCAGTACTTCTCAGCGGGCGCGACCTTCTTCGCGTCCTTGATGAACGCGGTCATTGTCGCGGGGTCACCCATGTTGACCTCGCCCCAGTCAGCGACTACCTCGGAACTGCCCTGCTTGACGTAAAGCAAGGACGCGGGTCCCGAATACGTGTCGATGAGCACGACGAAGTTCACTTTGTCACTAGATCCTACGCTCTCAAGCATCTGCAGGTTCATCTCGCCGAAGGACTCCAGGTTGTTGTCCGCATCGATGTACACCATGACCGTCCAATTGTCTATCATGGGAGGGGCGGCGTTGGTCGGTGTGGACAGCAACAGGGCCGGCAGGATGACCAGCATAGCGGCTACTGTTGTGATTGCTCTTCTCATGTCTCTCTTCCCCCTTGTATCCGAGGACATCACCCACGAATGGATACCATCGCTGACGGTCCCACGGATGTCCTGCGGAAGCTGACCCGGGTATCCCTGGCCACTAGGTTAAATCCTTCGCAATGGGAATGAACGAATCTGCGGATTCCGCCGCAGGAGTATCTCGGGAAAGAACCATATCGGCTCAATGGGATTGCCGCCTCGAGGAGGAATGCTCATATGCCGACAATCATCGTCAACATGTGGCCGGGAAGAGATGACAACGCCAAGAGGAGGATCGCCGAGGGCATAACCAAGGTCTTCGAGGACGAGAGGATCCCACGAGACGTCATCGACGTAATAATGTACGAGGTCCCCAAGAACAACTGGGCGCATGGTGGCAAGCTGCACTCGGAAAGCGACTAGGGACGGATGACAATCAGAGTGTCGATGCGCGAGGATCGTACCGGAGAAGAAGAACTCGAGAGAGACCTATGAGTGAAAACCATTCTCGGTGCAATGTCCCCCTGATTGATGGCAGAGACTGGGGTGAGAATGATTAAGGTGCTTAGGTAGATACGCTATGGAGGAGAAGATGGCGTCCAGAAGGGTGGCAACGTTCGGATGCACGCTCATTGTCCTGCTCACCTTCTGCGTGGCTGCCTCGGACAAAGGAAGCGCCGAGGGTCCATACGGACTTGGCGACATATGGATCTATGACTTCGATATGACCGTAGGCACCCTCTCCCTCTCGGGAACGATGACTTACTCGTTCATAGGGGAGTCCTCGAAGAACATTTCAGGCATTGCCTATGAAACATACGAGATGAGCGAGTCCGGATCGCTCGAGGTAACAGGGACTTTCTACGGAACTTGGGCATTCGGAACGGCGACAATCACCGGCACGGATTCAATGGACCGAGAGAGCCTTGACCTTATCGTATCAGACATCAACTTATCGATGACACTCTCTGTCCCGACGCAAAACCCACCAGTCACGATCGATACATGGGACCACTTGATCTCGACATACTCGCCTCCTGGCGGGATAGGCCAGGTACCAGAGGACTTTAAGGTGGGCAGCAGCTGGACAAAGAACTACACGATCGAATCGGTGGAGACTTCATTCGATAGTCGGTTTCGGGCCATCACAAACGACTCACACTCGTACTCGTCAACGTGCGTCTATACCTACTTGGGAACTAGTTCAGTAATCGTGCCAGCAGGGAAGTTTGAATGTGAGAAAGTGATGGAAGACGATGAATACGGTGTGACTACTAGCTGGATATGCGAGAAGGTTGGCATGGTCGTGAAGAGCGAGTATAACTCGGGATCCTCAGATTCCATAACACTGTTGCTTGTGTCATATAGTCACACGCTCTCGCCGCAAGAAGACTGGTCGCCAGCAATGGTGTTGGCATCGCTAGGCGTCCCTCTGGTTGCCGTGAACGTCACTGTGGTCATCTGGATGGCGCATCGAAGGCAGGTCC
>CAZTFD010000129.1:0-5075 GCA_964612225.1 uncultured Thermoplasmata archaeon
TTCCCCTTTCCTCCCCTGTGTCCTTTTCAGAGAAGAAGCCAGTGGACCGGGCGAGATTTGAACTCGCGACCTCCCGCATGCCAAGCGGGCGATCTGCCGCTGATCTACCGGCCCATGTTGGTTTGCGATGTATAGGGTAGTCCTAGTTAAATCTTGCCGAACTCAGATGAATGAATCCAGCTTCTTCTGGTACCGGACCTTCTCACCAGGAACGGAAATCGGGTACTCCTCCGTCAAGCATCCAAGGCAAAGGTCGCCCGCGGGATGTCCGATCGCGTCCACGAGCCCTTCTACCGAGATGTATCCGAGGCTGTCGGCAGTGATCATCTTCCCGATCTCCTCGATGGTCCTCCCCGTGGCTGCGAACTGCTCTCTGGTCTTCATGTCGATCCCGAAGTAGCAGGGAGCGCGTATCGGCGGAGAACCGACTCTGACATGTACCTCCTTCGCCCCCGCGTTCCTTACAATTTGCACGATCTGCCTTATCGTGTTGCCTCTGACGATGGAGTCGTCCACGAGGACGACTCTCTTGTCCTTGATCACGCTCTTGAGCGGATTGAGTTTCAGCATGACGCTAGTGACCCTGTCCGACTGATCGGGCATGATGAAAGTCCTCTCGACGTACCTGTTCTTCATCAGTCCTTCAGAGTAGCGTATCCCGGACTCCTCCGAGTAGCCAATCGCGTGGGATCTTCCAGAGTCGGGTATCGGCACGACGACATCCGCGTCGACCGGTTGCTCCTTCGCGAGCCTCTGGCCGATCCTTCGCCTCACCTCGTATACGAGCTTCGTGTCCAGGCACGAATCGGCTCTCGCGATGTAGACCCATTCGAACATGCAGTGTGCCCTGCCCTTCGCAAGACCCGTCTTCACGGACTTGATCTCGCCCGGGAGCATCTCGACGATCTCCCCGGGCTCGACGTCCCTGATGAACTCTCCTCCAAGGGTGTCGAACACGACGCTCTCTGAGGCCGCTGCGTACCCCGTTTTTGTTCTTCCGATGCAGAGCGGGCGGATGCCCAACGGGTCTCGGATGGCGAACACTCGATTGTCTATCATGATGGCCATCGAGTAAGAGCCTTGGAGCATGGACATGAGGTTCTTCAAGGACTTGACCGGGTCTCCCGTGTTCGCGATGTCGTTCGCGAGCAGCCTGACTGCTATCTCTGAATCTGATGAAGTGATGAACGCCCAGCCCTTCTTCTTGAGCTCGTCCATTATCTTGTCGGCATTGACAATCTCACCATTGTGCGCGAGCGCGATGTCCCCGTAGTTTGTCGAGACGACTATCGGCTGCGCATTCTCTATGGTGGACGATCCGACCGTGGAGTATCGGACGTGGCCGATGCCCAGATCCCCCTTCAGGTTGTTGATGTCATCCGGCTTGAGGGCCTGGTGCGCCAGACCCATGCCCTTGATCGCCTTGATGCCGTTGTTGTAGACCGCGATGCCAGCGGATTCCTGGCCCCTGTGTTGGAGCACTCTGAGCGCATAGAAGATATCCACTGACACGTTGGAAATGGAAGCTATGGCGAAAATGCCGCACTCGTCCTGCGGGTGTTCAGGCTCCATTGACCTTACCCCCCTTCCTAGGAACGTGCTTCATCTCAGTGCTGTTTGGCCCAATTGTAGTGCCTCAGCTTGGCCGTTGCGCCGAAACCGCACGAAGCACACGTCTTGTGTCTAACATGATAAGCGCGCTTGCCGCAGCGACGGCAGACTATGTGCGTCTTCTTGCTGCCTCGCTTTCCCATCGATGGAGTGCCCTTTGTCATCCGGTCCTACCTCACGGTGATATGTAGATCACATTGTCCCCGCGGACGATGGTAGTCTCCATCTTCCGGACGACCTGGTTATCGAAGGTCTCTTCTGCATTCTTGAGCACTAGGTTCATGTGAGGGTCGTAGCCGTCCAGGACGCCCCGGTAGCCTCTCTTCCCCTTTAGCTCGACTATTACCTGCTGGTTGATCGACTTGTTCAGAACAGCCAGGGGTTTGATCAAATAAATCACCTGTTGGCATGATATCGGGTACTGTACTTAAAGCTTTGCGGCTCCACCATCGCGAGAATCAACTATGCTGGCCCGGTCGAAAACGCCGCAAAGGGGCAGGAGGTATTCCGACGCCAAACCCGTTGTTCAGAGTTGGACGGTCGCGTCTTCCTTCAACCTCTCGAGTATGAGGTATGTGTTTGACCTCTCGACTTCCTCGATCTTGATCAAAGCATCGACGATGTCCTTGAGCTCCTCCCTAGACGATGCCCGCAACAGTACTGCGAAGTCGATGTTACCAAGCAGGAAGTAGACTGCCCAAACGCCCTGTATCTTGGCGATCCTCTCGCCTATCTTCTTGGAGTAATCAGGTCCGTATCTGCCGGTCACGAGTGAAATTGCCAGTATCTCCTTGCCGACCTTGAGCGGGTCAACGGTCGCCTTGAACCCTGTGATCACGCCCTCCTCGATCAGTCTGTTTACTCTGTAGTGGACAGTGGACGAGGAGAGTCCTGTCTTCTCCCCGATCTTCTTGAGACTGATGTTGCAGTCCTCTTGAAGCATTTTCAGAATTATCTTGTCGTTCTTATCTAGCGTTACTGAGATTTGCTTCTCCGTCAAGGGCCCCCCTCCTAAAACATTCGAAAACAGTACAATGTATTCGCATTCATAACGCTTTCGATGGCATTGGTTCGAATCGAACAATAATCGACATCATTTCAAGACGAAAATCGCAACCGCCCTGAAGAGGGCATCAGATGAACGCGCCTATTGTCGGGAGGTCCAGCAGGTCCATGTCGAAGAAGACCACTCCTTCTCGGATCTCCTCTGGTCCAAGGTCGGTTCTTCCGGCCAGTCTTGCCAGGAACGATGCCCTCCACCACAGGTCGATCGCGTTGTTGGCGAGCGCGCCGAGGTACACCTGGGCGAAGTTGTACTCGTAGCCGTCCATGTCGCACAGGTAGGCCGCATGTCCGAGGAAGCAGTCTCGGGCGTTGACCAGCCCCATGTACTCCTTGAAGGCGGTCTTCCCTGCCGATGAGATGGGCAGAAGCTCTGTGTCCGAAGGATTGGTCCTCGACGACTCAGTGGTGGACCCGTCCTCGGAGAGCTCGTAACCAACAATCTCCTTGTCGACCAGTCTGAAGATCTTCCATCTGTTCTTGTCATCGATGTAGATTGGCAGTAGGCTCAGGTCGGGAAGATCGAACAGCTCCGTCCCGTCTATCAGCGCCCTCTCTTCGACGTCCGCCTCGGCCTCCGTCCGCCGGACAAGCCTCGCGATATCCGTCGAGGACGCGTTCTGCTTAGTCCTGCCGTGCTCGGCATATGTCAACAGCCTGCTGAGTCCGAGCTCCTCGACCAGCTCGTCCTCGAGCGCATGCCCCGCACCTCTGATTGACGAGAAGGACTGCGCGACCCAGGTGTCTCTGGTGTTTCTCACGAACTCCGTGAAGACATTCTTCGCCTTGCCGAACTCCGTGCGCAGGCGTATATCCCCGTATTCAGAGAGGATGCCCTTTGCGAGTTCTGTCAGATTCTCGCCCTCAAGTCCCATGCCTCTGCACGATAGGTTCGCGTTGAGCTGGATCCTCCATCCGACGAACACGTTTACGGGGAATGCCCTGCAGAAGTGCGGTCTATCCTGGTATATCCTGCAGCGTTTGTCCTTCAAGAAATGGCACGAGCCATGCGCTCCTCGGAGTTTGATCGCCGCGCCTCGCACTTCCGGCGAGATGTGCCTGTCCGTCATCCCATCTGCGAGCCTCGGGTCCGCCCGGAACTTGGCCTCCTCCTCCGGGAGCAGCTCGGGCTGGCACAAACAGCAGAGTGCGCACCCGTCGACGCACCTGTACGTCCTGCCCTCCACCTCGGAGTAGTCTATCTCCAGCGGCTCGCTACCTTGAGCCAAGGACGTCCCTTCCTATCCTCTCACCCACTTGGGAGCCGTTCTCTACCATGAGCTGGCCCCTGAGGAACACGGCCTGGGGGAATACACCTAGCATGTCCTGGTAGGCAGTCCAACCGCATTTCGAGTGGAGGTTGTCCGCTTTGATGATCGTGCTACGCGTCATGTCGACTACCATCAGGTCGGCGTCGTACCCTGGCGCGATCTTCCCCTTGTCCAGGCCATAAATCTCTCCCGGCCGTTCGGAGAGCATCCTCAGAGCGCCTGTGATGTCCAAATGCCTTTCCTTCACGAGATTAAGCATGAGTGGAACCATCGTCTCGACCCCAGGCATCCCCGTCGGGGCATAGTCGAAGTCCTCCTTCTTCTCCTCGATCGCATGCGGCGCGTGATCCGAGACCATCATATCGAACACGCCCTCCTTCAATGCTTGGAACAACGCATGTCTGTCCTCCCTCTTCCTGAGGGGCGGGTTGACCTTGGCTAGTGCGCCCAGCTTCGAGCTTATGTCGAAGAGCAGATGATGTGGGGTTATTTCGGAGGTGAGGTTGGGGACTCCCTGGATGAGGGGCAGGGAAGCCTTTCCAGACACATGGCATATATGCAGTTTGCAGCCGCTCGCAGCGATCTTCACCTTTCTGATCGCGCTGCTTTCACACTCGTTGTTCCTGTTCCTGAGATGGTCTTCCAAGTCCTCTTCTATCTCCTTTCTGCGAAGGGATTCATCCTCCGCATGGACTGCGAGGACCTTCTTGGTCGTCGCGATGGCGGCAATCTCCTTCTTGACTGATTCGAGAGAAGGGACCATCAGCTCACCGGTCGTGCTCGCCATGTAGAGCTTGAACCCGATCGCCTCCTTCGCCAGCGCCTCAACATCCAGGCCTGGCCTGACACCTGTGAACAGGCCGAAGTCCACCATGCTCTTCGATGAAGCGATCTTCTTCTTGTCCCTCAGTGCGGACAGTGTGGTAGTGGGTGGCTTCGTATTGGGCATGTCAAAGACGCATGTGACGCCCCCATGGATCGCCGCCATTGAGCCCGTCCCGAAATCCTCATTCTGAGTCAGGCCGGGGTCGCGGAAGTGGACATGAGCGTCGATGGCAGCAGGGAGCACTATCTTGGTGCCGTATCGGAAGACCTTGTCTCCTTCAATCAGCTTCGCCACTTTCTGTATCC
>CAZTFD010000130.1:0-978 GCA_964612225.1 uncultured Thermoplasmata archaeon
GGTCAGCATAAGCCAATGTATGGTGATGACTGCTAAGAATGTATCGTGCCCGACGCGCGGCGGTAATCGAACAGTCCTTGAGCTGTTGGATGTCGAGTTGCGACCGGGCTTGGATGAAGGACAAAAGGTTTGGATGGACGGCAGCTTACCCGCATGACGCGCTCCTGCTCGATTGCGAGGATATGATTGGCGGATTCATCTCCATCTGGCGAAACGTGCCATCAGCGCAGATGCCGCCGTCCTCCCGCTGCTATCAATCTCCGGTTTCTCATGGGCTGTAAGTCAGCGTACCGCTCGCACCGCACAGGATCCAGTATGCTTGTCCCGGGACCAGCAGGAAGTTGTTCGTGCTCGGTATGACGCTGATCCAGCTCGTATAAGACATCGTGACCGGGTTCCAGGATGCTATCGACGTGATGCCCCCTGCAACGCTATACATTGCGGGAACATCTCTCGCGTGCATGGTGGTTTTGAGCGACGCAAATCCAAGGATCGCCCATCCGCCACCAGCCGGGACGGTGATCGTCTTGGTCTGAGTAGTGGTCGGGACGTCTCCGTAGAGGGTGAGCGTCCTAGTCCCACTAGGCACGTTGATCCAGTAGCCGGTGCTCGGAGCAATGGTGAAGTCGTTCACAGGAATCCCCGCAATGTAGTTCTGATACACTTTCGTCGCTGGGTTCCATTGTGTCACCGTATCTCCAGTTAGCAGGCCTAGCGTGCTCGCCTTGTAGCCGTAGCCGACTAGAGGCAATGAGACGAAGTTCCAGCCCGTCACGAGGTTGAGTACGAAGGGTGCCGTGACGTTGGCGTTCGCAGAGGCCGTGACAATGTGACCATGAGCATCATCCACTGATACCGTGAACGTGAACACGCCGGCGGCGTTGTATGTGTGCGACACCGAGCTACCTACAGCGAGGGGAGTGCTGTCGCCGAAGTTCCAAGTGTACGTCAGTGTGTCCCCATCGAGGTCGGTCGCCG
>CAZTFD010000130.1:988-5075 GCA_964612225.1 uncultured Thermoplasmata archaeon
CTGCGGCGGCATGTACACCGCCAACACGATGGCGTCGGTCGCCGAGGCGCTGAAGTTGATAACCATCCGCGATCCGCCATTCATGTTCGTAAGAGGAGTGACGGTCGGCGGTACGTTTACTGGAGGAGCCTGTTCCACAGTTATTGTGTAGTCATCGAAGTCGGTCTTCCCGCCTGATGTCGCCGGTCCCGATTCGCCCCAGACTCTGTAGGTGTAGCTGCCTGGCGTGCTCGGCGCCGTCATTGACTGATCGAAGTGGCTCTGCTCCACGGTGGCTTCAAGCCAGACGGGCCAGGTGCCCGTACCTAGGTCCTCAATCGCATATCCAGTCTCCCTCTTGGACAGGTCTGTCTGAATGACGATGTCTATGCCCACGCTATAGACCTCTGCGGGCAGGAGCACCGTCTTCGATACTGTTATCGACATGATATCTTCAAAATACGTCCCCTCCTGAGGCCCGTGGCATCTGCTGCAATCCTGTACCTTGTTCGGATACGCCCCGTTGATCGCGCTCGGCATTACGAATGCGAACGCTGCAATCAATGCGACGGCCGAGATCATCTTCCTCCTTGAATTCATCCAATCCCCTCCTTCTCGAAACACAAGTCTGTCTGTCATGGACGACGACCAAGTCGGTATACTTCAAGTCCGGATTCTTGGCTGCCTGACTCGCCCAATTCTTAACTATGTTATATAACGCCGATATATATTCGTTGCGAAACCGGGGCCGGTCGGGGCGCCAACAGTCCTCGACCCAATTCGACTTCGGGGGCCGGCTCCACAATTCGAGGACATCTTCGGTCTCGCTGTCCATAAATAGAAATATCACGCCTCATCCTTTTCCGGACGGGGGAGCAAGGCATTGGCAAGAGCAGCCACGCCGATGATGGAGCAGTACTTCCGCATCAAGGAGCAATACAAGGATTGCCTGCTGCTCTACCGCATGGGCGACTTCTACGAGATGTTCGGCGAGGACGCTCTCATTGGATCCAAAGAGCTCGAGATAACGCTCACCTCCCGGGAGAGGGGCAAGAAGGAGAGGATACCGCTCTGCGGAGTCCCTTGGCACGCGCTCGACGTCTATCTTCCGAAGCTGGTGAGCAAGGGCTACAAGGTCGCAATCTGCGAGCAGATGGAGGACCCTAGGCATGCCAAAGGACTTGTGGAGAGGGATGTTGTCAGGATCGTCACGCCCGGTACCGTCCTCGAGAGCACTGTCCTGGACGGCAAGGCGAACAACTTCCTGATGGCCATCGCGAAGGCCGGGGATTCATACGGCTTGTCCTTCGTCGACATATCTACCGGAGAGTTCGTTGCTACCCAAATCGAAGGCGAGGACGCCGAGACGGCAGTCCTCACCGAGCTCGCCCACAGGAATCCAAAGGAGATCCTTCATCAGGCAGGATTCGACTCTAAGAGGCTCAAGGACGAGTTCGCGTTATCGGGGGCCTCGCTCACTCAGGTGGACGATGTCTCGTTCATCAAGGAGGCCTCGGAGTCGCTCCTCAGAAGGCATTTCAAGGTCCAGACTCTGGACGGCCTTGGTTTTTCGGACAAGTCGCTCGCCGTCGCCAGCGCTGGAGCAATCCTACGCTATGTCGAAGAGACCCAGAAGAGGAGCCTGGATTTCTTATCCACTCCGAAGCTCTTCTCGACTTCAGACAAGCTAGTCCTCGACCAAACCACCCTGAGGAACCTCGAGATCCTCAGAAACGTACGAGACGGGAACCAGGAGAACTCGCTTGTGTCCGTGCTCGACCGCACATTGACTCCAATGGGCGCCCGGCTCCTGAAGAAGTGGCTTACGGAACCTCTCATGGATGTCGAGAGCATCAACCGGAGATTGGATTGCGTCGAAGAACTTGTATCGAAGACCGTATCGAGACATGACATCGCCGCTGCTCTTGAACAGGTCCGGGATCTGGAACGGCTGATAGCCAAGGTCATGTACGGAAGCGCGAACGCCAGGGACCTGGTATCCATCAAAGCATGTCTCGAAGTGGTCCCCGAACTCAAAGGCACTCTCGGGGAGCTGAAGGCGAGCATGTTCCAGTCCCTTGCTGGCGAATTGATCGATGTCGGGGATGTCATGAATTTGATTGGTAAGGCAATCGTTGATGATCCTCCGGTCGCACTCAAGGAGGGCGGGCTGATAAGGGATGGCTTCGAACCCGCGCTGGACCAGTTGAGGCACGACTCCAAGGACGGCCAGAATTGGATCGCCAGCCTCGAGGAGTCAGAGAGGAAGAGGACAGGCATTAGAAACCTGAAGGTAGGGTTCAACAACGTCTTCGGATACTATATCGAGATATCCAAATCGTACATGAATCAGGCGCCTCCCGAATATGAGCGCAAGCAGACAATCGCGAACGGCGAGAGGTTCGTGACGCCCGAGCTTAAGGAGAAGGAGCAGGTTGTGCTCACGGCTCAGGAGCGATCATACGACCTTGAGCACCAGGCGTTCCTGCGCGTGCGTGACGAGGTCGCCGAGCACGGCGGAAAGATCAGGGGCATCGCGCAGGCGATGGCCGGGATCGACGTCCTCAACTCGTTCGCCGAGGTCGCAGTATCATCTAGATACTCACGGCCAGAGGTGAACGACAGCGACACGATTATCATCAAGGATGGAAGACACCCAGTGGTGGAGCGGGCGCTGAGAGGATCGTTCGTGCCGAACGATGCGTATCTCGACACGAACCTCAACCGGCTTGTGATCTTGACCGGGCCGAACATGGCCGGGAAGTCCACATATCTGAGGCAAATCGCAGATATCGTGATCATGGCGCAGGCAGGATCGTTCGTGCCGGCGTCCGATGCGAGGATAGGGCTAGTCGACCGAGTATTCACCAGGGTCGGTGCGTTCGATGATCTGTCTAGGGGACAGTCGACGTTCATGGTCGAGATGACGGAGCTCGCCAACATACTCAACAGCGCCACGAAGCGCAGCCTCATACTCCTGGACGAAGTCGGGAGGGGAACCAGCACGTTCGACGGGTTGGCGATCGCATGGGCGGTGTCCGAGTATCTGTATGACCACTCCAAGATCGGTGCGAGGTCGCTGTTCGCGACGCACTATCATCAGCTTACAGAGTTAGCAGAGTCCCTGGAGGGCGTCAAGAACTACGCGATGGCGGTCAAGGAGCAGGGCTCTGAAGTCATCTTCCTGAGAAAAGTCGTTCCCGGGAAAGCGAACAAGAGTTACGGGATCCAGGTGGCCAAGATTGCGGGCGTGCCACGCGATGTCATCTCCCGTGCAGAGCAGGTGCTCGACAGCATCGAGCAGGAGAATGTGCTCGAGGTGAAGGCAGGTAAGAAGGTGCACAGGCAATCTCTCCTACTCTCGCCGGAGAAGGAATCCACCATCGAGGAAGAGCTCAAGAAGATCAATGTCTCCAAGATGACTCCGATGGAGGCGTACATCAAGCTGAACGAACTCAAGAAGAAGCTCGGGGGATCACGTGCCAAGTAGGATAAGGGTCCTGGATGACGCCACTATCAACAAGATAGCGGCTGGCGAAGTGGTCGAGCGGCCAGCATCCGCGGTCAAGGAGCTTCTGGAGAACGCACTCGATGCGGACGCATCCTCCATAACTGTGGCCGTTGAGGAAGGGGGCAAGAAGTCCATTTCCGTCAGGGACGATGGCATCGGCATGTCTCCCGAGGATGCTGAGAAGGCGTTCGAGAGGCATTCGACAAGCAAGATTTCGAACATAGACGATCTGCAGAGACTAGTGTCCTATGGTTTTCGAGGCGAGGCGCTCTCTTCCATCGCTGCGGTGTCCAGGGTCACGCTCAGGACTCGGGAGCACGATGCTGCGGAAGGGATCGAGCTGATCGTCAATGGAGGCAGGATCGAGAAGACGATTCCCGTGGGTTGTCCTGCAGGCACCGAGATTGTGGTCGAGGACCTCTTCCAGAACATGCCCGGGCGGAGGAAATCTCTCAAGTCGAAGAGCGTCGAGCTCGCGCACTGCCGCGAAGTCATCATCAACTACATGCTTTGCAGACCAGGCTTGGCGTTCTCGTTCAGGTCGGACGGGGACATCGAAATGGTCCATGTGCCGGCAGAAGGTACGAGAGGCTCTCT
>CAZTFD010000131.1:0-558 GCA_964612225.1 uncultured Thermoplasmata archaeon
TTCTCCTTGAAAGTGATTGCCACATCGATCCCTATCGGTGCTATCACGATGACGCCTATGGATATCCACAGATTACGCACGCTGTTCGAGGGAGCATCGCTTCCAAGGGTGTCTGTCGCCCAGAGCTTGAGAAGCCCGAACCAGGGGATCTCGCCCCGGGCCTTGCCTACGACCCATGTGACGTCCACGGGTCTGTGGGACCCGATCTGGTCTATGGTGGGGTTGTGGTCTCCTTTGGTGATGAATCCATTTCCACGATAGGGAATGAAGTTGTTGATGTCGATGGTGACTGTCACGTCGTTCCAACCAACGTGATAGATCATGACTACGCTCGTGAGCCGGTCCCAAGTGTCCGTGGGATTGGTAGTAGACCACTTCTCGCCCGGGAGGTACTGCAGAGAGGGGGCCCGGTAGCTGTGGCCATCGGGGTTTAGCTCAATGTAGAGCATCGCCCTGTGGATGATGGGGGTCTGTGTCTCGGAGCCGTCTCTCTTATAGACGACCACGTCACCGTAGTCCCCATAGGTCTTGTGGCCGAACACGAAACCGTCGACGTAA
>CAZTFD010000131.1:644-985 GCA_964612225.1 uncultured Thermoplasmata archaeon
CATCATGCTGTTCGACTCTACCACCACCAAAGGCGGCCACAGTCCCGTGTAAGCGTACATCGCGAGTAGCACTAAGACGACGAACAACAGCGCAACGCCCGCATCTCTCAGGAACAGCAACACAGAATTGGATTTCTGTGAGCTTCTGGATGGCACTGACCGCTCTTCAGCCACGCCGCTTAGAAGTGAGCACACCTATAAAATGGATATGGTGGCGTTGGCCCGTGATCAGCCGTGGGTGAACATGTAGCTCTTGATGCCTTTCTTCGTTATCGTGACGAGAGCGCCTCTCAACACTCCCTCTCCGTATTCGCTCCCGGGGTTCAGGCAGAGGGTCCTGC
>CAZTFD010000131.1:1005-4925 GCA_964612225.1 uncultured Thermoplasmata archaeon
ACTCGTGAATATGCCCGTGCAATCCCAGCAGAGGCTGATGCTTCTGTATGGCGTCTCTCACGGCCTGGCTTCCTGCGGATATGATGACGCTCTGGCCGCCAGACGAGACTGCCCTGAGGTTCTTGTCGATCTTTGTCGCGGGGTCGAGAGGCGTGTCCTTCGGAGGGCAGTGCATGTTGAAGATGCAGTTCTGCATGTTCTTTACCTGAGATGCCATCGCCTCAATCCGCTTCTCGAGCTCCTCCTCAGGAGCCTCGCGGGGGCTGTTCCATGGCGTGGGATTGCTCCATCCGAGGCTGATCATCTCGTGGTCCTCGTCGACCCAGACAACCTTTCCTTCCGGATTCTGAACATAGGTTGCCTTGCTCAGGACATCGTCGATGATGAAGCGGTCATCGTTCCCGGGGGTGATGAAGCACTTGATGCCCTTCGGCTTCAGCCTCTCCTCTGCGATCTTCACCCACCGCTCCATGGTCTCGCCCATGAGCCTAGTGAAAAGGGCATCGACCCTCTTAGGGTCGCTGTTGAGATCTTCCATCTCCTCCTTCGTGGTGAGATAGGGATAGTATCCGGAGAATCTGATGTTCTTGATCAGAGTGTCGCATTCCTGCTGTTCCTTGACCTTGACCTCCTTGCCGGCGAACTCCGCCACTCGGCATCCATCGCCCTGGTCGATCAGAGGTATGATCATCTTGCCTGTAACGTCGCCGCCGAGGATGAGGACATCCGCGTTGTAGAAAGCTGCGGCGTTGACGAACTTCATGAAGCACTGCTCGGACCCGTGAACGTCTGTGGTGAAGAAGATGACTGTCAGCCTGCTCCCCTCCCGCCCTGCGCTAATCACAACGGTTTGATGCGATTTATTTCTTTGCAGCCAACGAGAAGCGCGTCACCTTGGAAAGGCCGGATGCGGATCCAAAAGCGGCAAGATTGAATAGACATGGGCCTCATATCCAGCTCCGTTGGCCTAGATGCACGAGGACATACTGATCGCCCTCGACCAGATCATGGAGGGGGCAAGGCGCCGCAATCTCACCGTGCGCCTCTTAGGGGGGACCGCAGTCAAGCTGAGATGTCCGAGCGCGACCCACAGGTCCATCGCGCGGAAGATCCCCGACATCGACCTCATCACGCTTAGGAAGGATGCCAAACCTTTGAGCGAGATGTTCATCGAGCTCGGGGTTCAGCCTAACAAGATGTTCAATGCGCTTCACGGTGACAGGCGGATGCTTTTCACGGACGTCAAGAACGATAGACAGATCGACGTCTTCATCGAGATTTTTGAGATGTGTCACCGCTTCGATTTCAGGAAGCGGATGCTGATAGACGATGTCACGCTCCCACTCGCAGACCTCCTCGTTACCAAGCTGCAGATAATCGAGATCAACGAGAAGGATTACAAGGACATCGCCGCGTTGATCATGGATCATCCGCTGTCCGAGAAGGACGAAAAGGAATCCATCAACGCGGCTCACATAGCATCGTTGTGCGCAAGCGAATGGGGCATCTACAAGACCCTTACCAGGAACCTCGATTGGACCAGGAACTACGTCAACCAGATGGACCTTGAGTCGGATAAGAAACAGCTCCTGCTGTCCCGCATCGGGGCCCTTCTAGAGCGGATCGAAAAGGAGCCGAAAGGCATCTCCTGGAAGATGCGAGCGAAGGTAGGTGACAAAGCTGTCTGGTACGACCTTCCGGAGAAGGTCGGCAGGATAGCCGTCGACGGTCAGGACAAGTAGCTCTTTGTCGTCTTCTTGATGTAGTTCTCCATCTCCCTCTCGACGCCCTTGTCCATTGGCTCAACCTGGTGGTTCTTCAGGATCCACTTCGCCTTTTCCCTGGCAGCCTTCTGTATGTCCTTCGCGCCTTCTTTCTCCCAGGTGTCCCTGGACTTGCGGTCGAAGAGGCTCGGGAGGAAATGCTCCTTCCTGAACAACCTAGCTGTCATCGGACTCTGGAGGAAGCTCGCGGAGGGACCGACCTTGCATATCTCATCCACTGCCAGAGTCTCATCATTGACCTCCACTCCCTGGAGGACCCTGGTCACCATGCCAGCGATCTCGTTGTCTATGACGAGCTTCCCGTACGAGATGCCGAGCGAGCCTTCTATCGATCCGCAGGCGTCGTAGATGAAGTTCATGCCGGCCATCGCCGCCATCAGCATGTTCATCGCTGTCTCGGCCCCGGACTGAGCGTCGTTCACCTTGGAATCGGTATTGCCTCCCGTGCCCCTCCTCGGGAGGTTGTAGTATCTCCCCAGCTGGGCAGAAGCTATGTTGATCAGTCCGACCTCAGGACCACCTAGGGCGGTTGCACCAGTCTTCATGTCAAGCGCGGCGGAGACTGTGCCGTACATCACGGGGGTGCCAGGGTTCGCCAGCTGCGAAACCATGATGCCTGACAGGACCTCGGCGTTCTGCTGGACGAGCAGCCCGGCAAGCGTCACAGGCGCTGTGCCTCCTGCCAAGGCCTCAGGGGCGTAGAGCATCGGCTGCTTGTACTTCGCATAGACCAATGCGCCCTCTATCAGCTCCTTCGAGAGCTGCATCGGGCTCACTGGGTTGGTGAAACCCAAGAGGCACGGCTTCTTCGCGAGCTCCTCGTAGCTCCCCCTCAGGATCCTTGCCATCTCGATCGTTTCGAGGGCCTTCCGTGCCGTGTAGTTGTATCCGTCGGTCGTCTTTATGGAGTTCCTCCAGTCCGCGAGCATGACATGGAGATGGTACATCTCGTCCGGGACGTCCGCTGGTGTGACCATCATCAAGACGTTGTGAATATGATCGAGGTAGTCCGCAACCTTCGCGAGGTCGCCGACGTCCTTGAGCGTTCCAGGCCGGATCTTGCCGTCGAGGTCTTCGACTCTCACGGAGAGCCCAGAGACGCCGAAGTGCACTTTGTTCTCGCTGAAGTCAGATGCGTATTTCGGGTCCCTGCCGTACAGCTTGAACCCTGAAGGCGCCTTTCGGATGGTCTCCTTCACGAGGCCTTCGGGGATCTTGACCATCATGGTCTTCTTGTTCACGTCGGCCCCGGCTTTTGCGAACAAGTCCAGAGCCCTGGGCGCATAGACCTTGATCCCCAGCCTTCGGTAGACCTCCATCGTTGCGCCGTGTATCTTATCTAGCTCATTCCTCGAAAGCAGCTCGAGCTGACCGCCTCTTGGCTCCACTAATGACAGAGTGATGCCCCCCTTGTCGAACCCGCAACGTGTCTTGCGACTATCTACTTGTCGAATTCGCAATTGGCTGATGAAATAGAATCAAGGGAAAAGGTTTGGAGGGTTTCGAGGCGCTTCTACAGCATCACTCGGGCGGCAGTTCCTGGAACGCCAAGTCGATGTTGATGCCCTGCCTTTTCCGGTACCACCTTATGACCCAGTAATATCCGAAGCCGATGAACATGATGCTGAAGGTCAGGTACACCGAGAAGTGCGGGGTGATATTGCTCCAGTCGTCGCTGGCGCCGAGGTTGGGGTCGATTATGAAATACCACAGGCATATCACGTCGAATATCACCCAAATGACACCAGCTATCGCCACGATCGGTATCCTGGCGATCTTCCAATTCACTCCTGATGCTTCGTAGATCGGCTTCGTGCGTTTACGGTACGGTAGGACGATTGCAGCCAGGCCAACAAACAGGAACGTCCCGAGCATCTGGCCAAGTTGCGCCGAGAAGCTCTGCTGGTACGTGAACGTGAAGGCGTATAGCAGCAGGTAGAGCCAGTTCACCACCGTGAAGAATATGATCGCGTTGATTGGGGTGTGCCACCTCTCGCTCACCTTTCCGAACCATGCGGGTATCAGCCTGTCGAAGGACCATGCGAGAGCTGCTCTAGTCTGTCCTAAGTACGATAATGCCGGATACATCAGCAGCCATCCGATCATTCCCACGCCAATGATGTACGCGAACGCGCT
>CAZTFD010000132.1:0-4861 GCA_964612225.1 uncultured Thermoplasmata archaeon
CAGGATTTCCACATTGTCGATCGTCAGGGTGACTGTGTAGTACTTGATCTGTGTGTTGGGGATTGAATGAAGGGTCTTGTTCAGGGTGAACCCGTCGCCAAGCGTCATGTCGGCCGTGCCGTTCAACGATCTCAGGAAGTACTGGTACCATGCGTAGCCGTGGTCGGATACTATCGTGATGGAAACCTGAGATCCTCCGCTGTTCTCGTATGCCGTCGTGTCCGCGTACAGCAGCTCGGCGGTGACTCCCTTAGAGCCTGTGCCTCCGATCGTCTTGTTCAGGCCTTGAAGCGAGATCTGGGTCAACATGACATCGATCTGAGGATCGCTGGCAGTCCCGATGTTCTTCACTGAGAATTGCGGCCCGGCAATGATGAATTCACCGTCGGTTTGGTTGAGGATCACTGCGCCCGATTCGTAGACCAAGTGCTGCTCGACGAAGTACCTGTTGGGGCAGTAGAGGTCCAGGGAGCCGCCAGTGTGCCCGTCGTTGTCCGGGCTCAGGGTGTTAGCCACGCCGGTCGAGGAGATGTAGCTATAAGTAATGTTGAACATAGGTCTCTGATCGATAGCTTCAGGAATGAACTTCAATATCCCTGCGGTTGCGGCGGCAAACACTGGGATGCCTGGAGAGCTCAGAGTGATAGGTACGAATACTGGCGTGGGCGCTATCCTGCTGTTCGAGTTGTAGGAGATGCCGATGTCCACTGACGACTTCAGTGTCGTGAACTGCTGGATCGCCGTTGACATGTGGCTGCTCTCATTGTCGCTCATCCATACGGGTACGAACTGGTTCGTGAACATGCCAAAAGCAGTCAGGAAGACCAGAAGCGACATTATTGTCCCGATCGTGGCGGCCACGCCTTCGTCGTTGTCCCACCGCGGTGATTTCTTAATCCGGTCGCCGGTCGAGTCTGCACAATAGCTCGCGTGCTGGGGGGACAAGTTCATCAGACCACCAAACAGGTGTTTCGAAGTAACCTAATCAGCTACTGGAACATATTTAATACTGTCGTTTCTGGTATCGCATGAAAAATGCGTGTGGATTGCTGAGAAAATGATAGAAAATTCCGCACTGATTGAACACATTTCCTGCCGCGACAAATTCTCGGGAACTGTCGCCTCAACGAATGCTCACACCAAACCATTTCGAGCAGTCTCCATGAGCGCCCTGCTCGCCAAGGTTTAATATAGGGTTATGCGTAACTGCCCATCTGCTCCTGGATGCCGTGGTAACTCAGCTGGGAGAGTGCAAGACTGAAGATCTTGAAGTCGCTGGTTCAAGTCCGGCCCACGGCACCTCGATCCATAGTTTGAATTCGCCGCTGATTGGTCACTAATGGGCGGCTCTTCGTGCGTGAGATAGTTTAAATTGGCTAGATGCTCTTTGAGCCGACCGCAGAGGTTCCGCCCTATGCCCATCAAGTCGTTCGAACTGATCTCCATTGACGCCAAGAGGTACTCCAAACTCGGTGAGAGGATACCTCATCTCAGGGTGGACCAGAACACGGCCGTGACAAGCGTCAGCGCGATCTCGGACAAGGATGCCCAATTCGATTTCAGATTCACCGTCAACTACATGGGCGTCGGAATGATCAAGATCGAGGGCAGAGTCGTATGGGACGGCGATGCCAAGCAGCTGGCCGGCCAGTGGTCTCAGACGAACGTTCTGCCTAGCGATGTTTTCAATCCCGTCCTGACGGCGATCTATGCCAATTGCATGCCCTCAGCGATCATATGCGCCCGGGATCTCGCGCTTCCGCCACCCATTCCTCCGCCTCAGATCCAGGGCGGTCCTCCTCAGAAGGCGCCCGGTGCCAAAGACAAGGGGCGCTCGATGGAAGTCGCGTGAGGACCGACGACAATCGATCTATCTGATGTGGTCCAGCGAGAACGAGCCGATCGTGACGCCGACCTTCGTCGCGGAGTATCTTATGAAGGACCTCGACTGAACGTCGCAGATGCCTCTGATCGCCAAGAAGGTGTTCAGGTTCTCGACCTTGAACTCGATCATGCCATCCATCAGAGAGCCGATCATCTGTATCTCCTGCTCGCCGTGGACTCCCTTTTCGATGGTGTACATCGCAACTGCCTTGTCGCGCTTTCTCCTGCCTACGACAGGGCTCAGGAATCTGAACGCTGTGCCAGGATCGAGATATGCTATCAATGTGGAGATGGACCTGAAGCCCACTCTGTAGTATTCGTGCTTCTCTCGCATTGGTTTCGCAGCGGTCTCCACGGCCCTTTGGATCGACTCGTAGTCCGTCGGAGACTCGACGTATTCCGCATACGGGTCCTCGGACTCATCCCCCATGCTCCTGGAGTAAGCGTCGACATATCTCACGAGTCCGAGCTTCTCGTACTCTTCGTATCCGGAGACCACGAAGGTCATCTCCTCGCGAATCTCCTTCGGGGACTTCTCCGTCAGAATCCATATCACGGGTATCCCTTTCTTGAGCCCCTCCGCCATGAAGACATTGAGGAGTATTTCTTTGCCAGTAAAAGGAGGACCGTAGATCAGCACGTTTGAACCGAACGGCATTCCACCAAGAAGCAAGTCGTCGAGCCTGGCTGTGCCAGTCTTGACCTTCTCCTGCTTCACCTCCAGCATCCTGTCCTGCTCGCGCTTCTCTATCTCGTCAGATATCACGCCCTGCTGCCTAAGCCTGAGCTCCTCCTCCTTAGCGGACAGGTACTTCTCCTTGATCCTGATGTTTTCCTCCTTCTCATTGACCTCTGCCTGGAGCTCCTCTAGGCGTTTCTTGAGAGAGATCTCGTCATGGGACGCCAGCTCGGCTTTGGATTGGGTGACCTTCTTCAGCTCTTCCTGGAGCACGCGCTCTCGGAACATCAGGTCCTCCTCACGCCTGAGCATTTCCTCTTCCTTGTACTTCATCGGCTCCTTGAGTCTCTGGAGGTCTTCCGTGGCCACTTTGAAATCCCCCCTCATCCTCTGAAGCTCCTGGTCCCTGACGGCAAGTGTGCGCTCGAGTCTCTGGGCGTCTTCCAGCTTCCTCATGACCTCCTTGTCGACTGTCTTCGCGGGACCGCCTGAGATCTTGAGCATCTCGTCCTTCTGTCTCACCATGACGTCTGCCTCGGCCAACCTTCCCTCGAGATTCAGTACCTTCGTTGCCAGCTCCTGCTCCCTTCTGGTCGCCTCGGCTGCGCGTTGCGCGGCTCCCGCATCGACCACCACCGTAGCTCCAGCTGGCGCTGACAGCATGCCCTGGCTCAGAGCCTCTTCCTTCGCCAGGAGCTGCTTCTTCATCGCCTCGAGCTGGGTCTTCATCTCGGTGAGATCCATCTCTCTGCGCTTGAGCTCCTGCGCCTCAGGAGGGAGTTCCAGAATCCCGGCCTCGACTTTCTCCTTCAGGGTCGTATTCACCGCTTCGAGCTGCATTATCTGGAGTTCGAGGTTCTCCCTATTCGCCATTTCAGACGCAAGCTTATCTGTTAGCGTGCTCTGGTCTGTCTCGGACCCCTGCTGGTTCTTGATGAATTTGATGACTGCAATGCTTCCGCGCTTGACGTTCTCAAGCTCCTCTTCGAGCTGCTTTGCCTTCTCCTTCTCTATCTCGAGGTCACCCTTGGCCTTCGCGAGCTCTTCGATGGTCGCCTGAGGATCGAAATCGCCCGATTCGAACTGGCTGAGCTTCTCGCGCATGGTCTCTCGGAGCTGGATCAATTCAGCCTCTCTTGCAAGGACCTCATTAGGTCCGATTGTCATTGGGGCGGGTTCGGGTGCCCTAGGCTCCTGGAGCCAGACGTTCACATCCTCCTCTTCCCCAGACAACCACTTCACTAGAGTGTCGTCTCGAGGAGCGTCAGCCTTCATAGCCGTCGTCCCCGGCTGGGTCCTCTCCTCCCCGGAGAGCCATTCGGAGAGTCCCTCGTCCTCTCCGGAGAGCCAATTCGCCAGCGGAGAGGATTCGCCTGGACTTGCGAGATGGTTCGCCCCCTGGATTATCTTGGTCGCCAGCTTCTCGCCGATGCCCTTCACCGCTGACAACTCATCGACTCTGGCTTTCTGCAGATCCTTCAATGACCGGTATCCGGCCTCGTACAGAGTCTCGGCCTTCGCCTCGCCAACTCCAGGGACGAGCCTGAGCTCCTCGAGGTCATCTTCGTTCTTGCCGGGGCCCGAGTCGGTCTCTCCCGAGTCCGTTTCATCCTCGTCAGCCCCTAGGCTACTGTAGCAGTGTTCACACTTGGTCGCACCCTTTGGCGACTGGTACCCGCAGATAGGGCATGTGATGGAGTTCTCGGCCGGCTCATCGGGGTCTGGCATCAGCTCTCCTTAACCGTCGGATTCGATGTGGGGAGTACAGGACTCGGATAAGCAGATTGTGCCTCAACACAAACCTATGTCCGTGATGTCCCGTCCTGGTCTAAATAGTCAGATTGAAATATTTATAGTTACCCAAACAGGAATCGGCTCTGGATGGGATGTTCCGGCGCAGGTTGATATGCTAGCACTCAGGGTCTACGCCCATCGGCTGTCATAGGACTTCAGTCCGCCAAAAGCAACAATTACTCTGTTAAGCATTCTCCATTGTAACACATATGGCTGGCGAGGAGAAGAAGAAAGAGGCAGCTAAGGAGAAGGAAGAGCGGATCGGGGTCTTCGTATGCCACTGCGGAAGCAACATCGCGGCGACCGTCGACTGCAAGGCCGTCTCTGAATACGCCCAGGGCCTTGAGGGAGTGGTCATCAGCCGGGACAACGTTTACACGTGCTCCGAGCCTGGTCAGAACCAGATCGTCGAGGACATCAAGAAGTACAACCTCACGAAGGTCGTCGTAGCATCGTGTTCTCCCAAGATGCACGAGAAGACATTCAGGAAGACACTTGAGAACG
>CAZTFD010000133.1:0-2354 GCA_964612225.1 uncultured Thermoplasmata archaeon
CAGATCATCAGCTCATAGTCGTTCACGAGCTCCACATGCGCACTTGCCGCGGAGTATCCGCCGTCCGAAGTCGTCATCCACATCTTGGCGTTGAGCTCCGTCGGGGCGCCCGTCTCGGGCACGTCGTACTCGAACGATCCGGAGGTCGCGAAGTCTGGTGCACCAGTCGCTACCTTGACATCATTCTCGTCCGAGATCTCGTAGATGAGTGTGCCCGTGGCGACACTTGTGACGATAGTCCAGCTGAAGGTCACGGTGTCCCCAGGTCTGTAGGACAGCTC
This sequence comes from uncultured Thermoplasmata archaeon, assembly GCA_964612225.1. GTDB lineage: Archaea > Thermoplasmatota > Thermoplasmata > UBA10834 > UBA10834 > COMBO-56-21. Next base: position 282 of record CAZTFD010000133.1, read on the forward strand.
ATCGGCTGCAAGCACGAGGCGTGCCAGGGTGACGTCCGCATAGTCGTTGCCCGCGATTGGGACATCGTTGTACCAGGCGTACGCGGTGATGCTCACCCAGCCGTAGTATCCGGCGGGGAGGTCAGCCGTGACCGTTGTCTCGGTCGTGTTGGCGAACACCAAAAGCCCCAGTCCGGTGTTGATCTCGTATCCGAGCGACGGGAGGGTGATCTCCTGCTCGTTCCAGATCGCCTTGAAGGTCGCCGATACCGTGTCGCCACTGGTGTAGTACTCCTTGTCGAATCTCACGTCGATATAGCCGTAAGAGGACACTTGGAATACCGCCTCGCGGCTTGTGGAGGCTCCCACCTTGCTAATTGTGGCCTTGACGATGTAGCTGCCCTGGGCAGCTGAGTCAGCCAGCTTGAATGTGTACACGACGCGACCGTCTTGGTCAGTCGTCAGGTTCGCGACACCATATGCACTGAGAGCGGAGCCGTTCACCAGCACTGATATCTCGACGTTCGCTCCTGGCAGGCTATTGTAGGTCCCAATACTAGGACCGACGCGAGCACGGGCCGTCACGACCACTGTGTCCCCTGGAACATAGTCAGTGGCATCCACGGAAGCCGTTCCCGAGAGGAATCCGAGATACAGCCTGACCCAGGCCTCAGCACTCCTTGTCGATTCGTTGGCCCAATATGTTATCTCGACATCTTCGTAGAGGGAGATGTCGGTCGGGATCGCGAACTCCTGGACACCGGACGCTCCTGGGAGCGTATCGTTGAGCCAGGTGTCATTGCCCGAGGAGTTCAGCCAGTGCGAACTGTATGTGACAGTCACTCCGGTCTCCATCAGGAAAGAGGCGATGTCTATCGTCTCATATTGGATCTTCGCGGTCTCTCCCGGGAGGTAGTAGGTCCTGTCTGCATTGGCGCTGAACATGTACTTCTGTACCTGGAAGCTCGTCTGGTACCATAGCGCGTAAGGCGACGCCTTGTCCCTGACGAACATCGTGTACCCGCCGTCCTTCATGTCCAATGGAATCTGGAAAGTCCTGCTCCAGAACCCTGTGGGGGCACCCTGGTCGGTCCAGTTCATCACGTTCACGTCGGTCTCGTTGAGAGTCTCAACGAAGAAGAAATCGGTAGTGTGCATCGTTACCAACGTTGCCGTGACGGTCTGGCCGGGGTAGTATGGAAGCATAGTCGCCGGTTCGAGGGTCAGTCCCTCGCTCATCACGATCACTGTCGTCCTTGCGATCTCCTGTTGGCCTCCGCCGTTGTATCTGACAACGACATCGAATGCCGTGGAGTCACCTGCGAACCCAGTACCGCCCGTATAGAGGCCGTTCGTGGTGCTGTTGTACCATCCAAGGTCTGGATTGTTCGTCGATACAAAGAAGTTATCAACGAGGCTGCCGCTGGTGGTGACCAGTCTCACTTCTATCGGTACATTGGCCAAATCCCCTTGGTATTCGACCATAACGTTCACATAAACATTCTCACCTTCGACAAACGTGCTTTTCGCGTTGCTCGCATTGTCGATCGTCTTGACGCTGCCTGTATAGTTTACCGCCGCGCTCGTAGGTAACGCAGCGAACGCCATAGCAAGCATGCCTAGCGCCAGCGCTATACTTAGAATCCTATTTTTCATAGGCTATCCCGTCCCGGTCCATTAATGGCCTAGTATATATATAACTTTTTGTACATTATTCACTGGCAATGCACATCTGCGGGCAAGTTATTTATCCTGGCACGAATCCGCTAGGTCACCCCCGCGTGCGCGAATGTTCGGGAAAAGGCGATGAGGACTTCACTCTTCGATGTGGTGATGTTCCTCTGGTTCCCTGTGCCCGGCGGTGGATCTCATCTCGGCCAGGTTCTCTGGACTGAACGGCGACATCGCCCTGAGCTTCTTGATGATCCCCGGCAAGACCTCTACAACATAGTCGACCTCCTCGGACGTGTTCGAACGTCCGAGGGTGAACTGAACCGCGCTCTGCGCTTCCTCTGTCGGGATCTCGCACGCGAGCAGCACGTGTGACGGGAGCAGGCTCTTCGATGTGCACGGCGAGCTAGATGAGACCGAGAT
>CAZTFD010000133.1:2364-4829 GCA_964612225.1 uncultured Thermoplasmata archaeon
CCCCGCCATATCGAGGTTCAGGAGCATCGACTCACCCTCGACGTACCTGAACCTGAAATTGGCGTTGTTCGGCAGGCGCTTTGACGGATGCCCGTTCAGGAAGGAATCCACGATTCCATCTAGGACTCCCCTGATCAGCCTGTCCCGCAATCCGACGAGTCTCTTGGATTCGCCCTCCATCTCCGCCTTCGCGATATCAGCGGCCTTGCCAAACCCCACGATGGCAGGGATGTCCTCCGACCCGGACCTCAAACCACGCTCCTGTCCGCCGCCTTGGTTGACTGCTTCGATCCGCGTGCCATCTTTCACATACAGTGCGCCCGCGCCTCTGGGGCCGTACAAGTCGTTAGAGGAGACGCTCAGGAGGTCGATCTTCAGCTTCTGAACGTCTATCGGGACCTTCCCAGCGGCTGCGACCGCGTCGACATGGAAGAAGATGTCCTTCTGCTCCAGCATCGTTCCTATCTGCTCAATGGGCTGGAGCGTGCCGATCTCATTGTTGGCAGACATCAGGGTAGCGAGGATCGTGTCCTTTCTGATGGCCTTCTCGAACTCCGCTGGTTCGATGAAGCCGTCGTTCGTGGGCTTTACGTAGGTGACCTCGAAGCCGTTCTTCTCAAGGTACTTCATGATGTTCAAGATGGAAATGTGCTCCACGGAGGAGGTGACGATGTGCTTCCCCTCGCCCTTCATCCTCATCGCCACGCCCTTGATCCCTATGTTGCTGGCCTCGGTGCCCCCGGAGGTGAATATGATCTCCTCCTTGCGCTTGGCGTTCAACAGGCCCGCGACCCTGGCCCGTGCCTCCTCAAGAGCCTTCTTGGGCTCCCTGCCGGCGCTGTGAAGCGATGAGGGGTTCCCGAACTTGTCGGAGAAATAAGGCGTCATCTCCTGCAGCACGCGCTCGTCCACTGGCGAGGATGCCGAATAGTCCATGTACACTCGCTTCTTGGCTCCGCTCGTTTGCATCGACATCGCTCACTCCTCCTGGAAACGGAGACTAATGGTCGGCGCTTCCTAAAAACTTAGCACCGCGTCGTATTCCAGCACAAGGTCGTTCAATGTGGCTGCGCCCACGACCTTTGCCGGGTCATCGAACTCCTCGGGCGATCCCTTGAGCCCGAGCATCTGGCAGCTCTGGCCGCACACGAGCATCTTCACTCCTTCCTTCGCGGCCTGGTCCATGACCTCCTTCACCGTGGGGAAAGACCCGAGCTTGATCTTCTCCGCATTGCCCTTCATGACGGTAGTGACGCCCTGCCCGAGGAAGTACAAGGTCGCTTCTATGCCCATTGCCCTCGCAGTCGTCGCCAGTATGAACGGCGCATACAATCTCTCGGGCGTGTCAATGCCCGAGGTCTGAACGTACAGTATCTTCTTTGCCAATCTTCTCACCTCTTCTATACCTTCCTTCTGATCAGGAATCTGAAGCCGCCGTCGACCTTCTCGATCGATAGCAGTTCGTGCCCCGCGTGCTTCGCCCAGCTCCTGATGTCCGATTCCGAAGCGGGGTCGTCTGCCAGGACCTCCAGGATCTGTCCAGGGGAAATCGAGGAAATCTCCTCGCGGGTTCTGAACACCGGCTCGGGACAGTAGAGGCCGATGCAGTCGATGGTCTTGGCGGGTTTGGGGGATGGGTCGCCTGTTTCGACCAAGTTAGGTATCTCCTGAAGTCGTCCCGGCAGACGTTGATGTCATAATAACGGTGTTTAGGAACGCGCCTTCGGTGGATAACCCTTGTGCCTTCTTTGTTAGGGAGGTTCAGGGCCAGATGAGTGTGGTCCTGCCCAGGCGGCCGGCGAAGCGCTTGGTCCCGAATCCTATTGCCTTTCTCGAGTAGCTCTTGGGGATCTCGTCTGACTGCGATTTAGCGAGGACCTTGACCGCGGCTATGCCCGAAGGTGTGGCGCGCTCTCCCGGATTGTCCCCCGGCACATGGTTCAACCCCCGAAGGAGTATTGAAGATGCAGGTGCGGGTACGCGCATCGCACCGTGACTCACTACCACGATCCCTCTGCCGGTGGCGATGGTCGAGCAGATGAACCCATCTGCACCCATCTCCTGCAGTCTTGTCGAGAGGAATCCTATCCCGGCCATGTTGAGCAAAGCCTGCGGCCTCCCGATCTCGTGCAGATGCACCTGCTCCGGCGGCACGCTGTGTGCTTCTGACTCCGCGTCGAAGATGGTCCGCAGGATCGTCTTGCCTACGGGAGACTCGGAGCCAAGCTTCCTCTCGATTCTGGCGAGCCTCGAAAAACATTCTTCATACGATGCGCCGTAGTGCGTCGGTTCGGGCTGGAGGTATGAAACGCCCAGGCCTGGCTGCCCATCCTCATCTAGCCTGAGCAGTCTGAACTCCAGACCAACGCTCTCGGAAGCGTCCTCAAACAGTGCGGAGACATCCTTGATCGCCGGTTCGCCAAGCAGCCCGATCATGGCGGCCATGAGCATGTCCCCGGAGAGAC
>CAZTFD010000134.1:0-4790 GCA_964612225.1 uncultured Thermoplasmata archaeon
CGATCATCCACGTTAAGGCGAGCCCAGGGGTGCGGAATGTTGAAGGACTCATCAGGGAACACCTGAGAGCCGATGACGACGTCCGAGGGATCCAGAAGGCGCTCGCCGAGGATCCCGTGATGGCGGCGGGCATCTCCAAGCTGAGAGGCCTGAGGATAGTCAAGATTGATGATTGGGAGTGCCTGATAAGCTTCATACTGGCCACCTATGCCAACATCCCGCGCATAACGAAGATGATAGAGACCCTCTCGACCAGGTACGGCGATAGGATCGTGGCTGGTGTGAACTCATTCCCAAATCAGGAGAGGCTTCGAAGTGTCACCTTGTCAGAACTATCGAAATGCGGGTTCGGATATCGCGCCAAATTCATCCACGAAGCGTGCAAGGTCCTGGATGATGATGCCCTGTCGGAGTTCCAGAAGATGTCCTACGAGGACCTCAGAGAGGAGCTGAAGCATCTTCCCGGCGTGGGAGACAAGGTGGCGGACTGCGTATCGTTGTTCGGTTTTGGCAGGCTTGATGCGTTCCCCATTGATGTCTGGATCGAGAGGGCGCTCAGACGGCTGTACCATAAGAAAGGATCGTACAACAAGTTGAGGGAGTTCGCCCATGAACGGTTCGGTCCGTACGCGGGGTACGCGCAGGAATACTTGTACTACAATGAGAGGTTGCGCGCGCCTCGAGGTAGGTGCGTGTTCTCAGAAGAATGAGATGATCGACCTATCCATCAATAGCAGGGCGCCTTCGGCGACCGCGACCAGACCGATGATGATCATAGTCGGTTTCCAATCGAGGACCATCGTCGCGATGGTCAGAACATCTTCCAGAAAGTGGAGCAACGTATGCACAATCACGCCGACTATGAAGAAGATGACAACCAAGATGATCCATTCGTCAATGCCGAACACGGTCGACGGCAGCATGAACGAGGCCGCGACGGCCGCAGCTGCACCAACGACCACCCCGAGCACGCCCGCCCAAGGAATCTCCCGCATGGGCTTCAGGAACAATGTCGCTGCGAGCAGGATGATCAATACCAGGGTGAACCACCCGACCGTATCCTCGGTTCCAGCGAAGAAGGCGACCACGAACATCGCCGCACCAATCACGAACCCGATGAATGTCCCGACCTCGTCCCAATGAGAATCGTCCCTATGACCGTAGACTGCGACGGCTATTGATAAAAGCCCTCCGATGATCAAGGCGGCAGCGGGCACCGGTTCGTCGGCCAACAGGGTCAGGTCCACCATGAGAACTCGAAGAACTGGCGGAGTACTTTATTGTTGCCAACGGCTAGCTCTTGCCTTCACCGGGATGAGTCCGTTGATAGAACTCAATTATCTCCCAGTCGGACATCGTGCCAGAATCCCTTTCTGCAAGCAGGAGCCCGCGCATCTTAGCGTACTGGGATACTATCTCCTGGCACTCCGGCCCACCTTTTACATCGCCGACCTCTAGCTTACCGCTCTTGCTTTTGCCCTCGAACGAACCGATCAGCTTGATGCCCTGGAATACCGCATATCTACCAGTCTCCGGCATGATCCCCCTGAAGCATACTCGAAGATACTGCGAAAGGTAGTCCCCGGGAGACAGCACGACATTTCCCGCGAACGCCGTCTTGCCCATCATATCAAAGGCTCTTCTGCTCGCCCAATGAAGCACACCCGAACCTTTGAGCATGAATCCCTTGACGAGGATACCATCATCCTCCAGCTTCCTGAGGATGCGCCTCAGCTCGCGCATCGGCATCTCGTGCCCGGTAAGCATGCTCAGCGACTCTGCGCTCATGACACCGAAGTTGTCGAACAGCCGAGCGAATATCCTCGCCCAGGCGACCCGACTGGACGTGTTCTGCCGCTTTGTAGCCACATATGCGACAATCGAGTCCATGCACAACCTGGAGGACTTGTACAGAGACCTGATCGCTTCTGATGTGTCCTCATTGCCTAATGGGGAAAGATCGAGCAGACGCTGCCGCTTGACCGGCTGCTGGTCCCTGACTATCCGCATGACAAGCTTCTCGTCCTTGCTCAGATCGGTCGCTCTGGCCGCCCGGTACAAGCTGGCGCTCTCCATCGTGCAGTAGCCCATCCTGTCGGGAACGATCCTGCACCGATAGACCTCGCCTCGCTTGAGCAGCTTCTGGATCGGTTCGAACTTCCTCACGCGGAGCAACGCTTCGACGTCGGACCGCAATCCTCCGAAGCTTGTCAGAGCCTCGTTCATATCCTTCATCTTGTTAGACTCCTCCAGATGCTGGAGTACGAAAACAACATTCAACAGATCAGTTTGTTCGAAGCACGGGGTGACGAGCCTTCCCTTGACGAGCATCCCGTTGGATTCCGAGTACCCGCGATTGAGGAACTCCGACTTCACATCGTCTTCGAGATCTCCGACGTCAGACCCGAATACGTTCCTGACGCGGATGATGTCCACACCGAGTGAGTTGTAGAACGCCATCATGCCGTCAAAGGCTTCTATGAGCTGGCCGAGCAGTTCCCTATCATCTAGATGGATCTCCCTGATCTCCACTGATCCCGCAAGAAGCCATTTCTCGATCATGCCGACGGTTCTTCCTGAACGTACCAGCGGGAAGAACCAGCCCTCGCCGTATCTTGAGGTGATCTCGGTCCATTTGTCGCTCAGATAGGAATCGTAGAGGGATAATATGTGGAGAGTATCGTCTGGGAAACCCTCCTTTTCGACGTCCTTGAGTTCGTCAGGGAGCAGGAACATCTCAGTCCGCTCCAACCCGACCATGATGCTCTTGGCGCCGACACGGCCGAGGTGCTCGCGAGCCTCATCTGGTGCGACATCGAGATATACGGCCGTCTGAATCAGCGTGACCGGGCCGAAGCCTCTCAGATACCTTCTCAGGACACGCTCGAAAGGGGCATCCGTCTCAGGTTCCATGTCACATATCTTGTACACGTTCCTTGAGCTCCATGATTCGGCCTCGTCGTACTCGCGCAGAAGGTAGCCCTTTCGGTCGAGAGAGTCAAAGTGCTCCCTCATGATGTCCGGAGGGAATCCCGAGGCCGATGCGATCTCCTGGAAGGTTCCCGACCCCAGTTTGTCGAGGACGCGCATGATCTCGAGCTCGTACTTGTCCAGGCGGTCCTTTCTGTAGACGCCGAGATAGTGAGGGGCATCGCTAGCCAGGACATACCTGAGCCGCCCGCGAACAAACCTGCCCAGGAGGACCTCTCCCTTCTTCCTCAGGTCTCCGAACTCCTCCATGTCGAAGCCCTCGACCCTCTGGAAGATGTCGTAGATCATTCCAGCCTCCCCGAACTTCTCGAAGTACTTCTTGACGGAGCTTACTCTTGCGAACTGCTTTGCCTCGCTGTAGGCCCGGATCGTCTCGCGGTCGAATACGGGCTGTCCTTCCGACCTGAGGCGGAGATAGTCCTTGGCCAGCATGTACTGCTGTTGCTCGCCTACGATGAACATCCCTGAGACGACGGCCTCATACGAGACCAGCTCGTGAAGAGTCTCCTCAGCCTCATGCTCTGATACGCCCACCTCGTACGCGACGTCCTCGACGGTGATCGGCGCATGATATGCGAGATGTCTCTCGATCGCCTCTCTTAGACAATCCCTGCGAGGCCTGAAATCCACATTCACTTTCGAGTAGCGATAGGCGTCGCCCTTGACATCGGAACGACAGACCTGATTGGCCGTCTCCAGGCGCCTGAGAGATTCGCGGATGGTCCCTTTGTCAAGATGCAGCGCGTCAGTTAGCTCCTGGACGCTTCTGTGGCCTTTCCCGAGAGACGCCACGATCTTCTTCTCGACCGGCCCTTGCACCATATCCTTGTTATGAAGACATGAATAGAGAGCGTGGTCCCCCGCCGCGACATACACGTCTTCGCCCACCCACACTGACCGCACCTTTCCCTCCCGAAGAAGATCACCGGCCCATGCCCTCAACTCGTCAAACGATTCCTGCGAGTGCGAGTAAATGCTCTCCCCCTTCTCGCGGAAGAGGTTCATCGGACCGACCAACTTGAGCGTGTCGAGAATGTCCTGCTTTGAGGATATCTTCGGGAACTTGGTTGCGAAATATCCTTCTACCTTCTCCGTATCGAACTGGTACTCGGTGATGGATTCCTCGCCCAGAACCCTTGCGAGGACCTTCCTGTGCAGCTCTCTCAGGAGCATGCTCCTGTCCTCCATCAGCACGATGTCCGAGACTCCAACCAGTATCACATTGTGGGCGAACGGCGAGGGGACTCCTGAGAATGGAAGATATTCTATTCTGCGCTCTCCACTCTCTATGCTCTCCAAAACCTCCTTCGCGTGTCCCAGGTCCATGACTTCGGTCAGTATCTCCTCATATGTCTCGACCATCACGGGAAAGTCTTCCAGCTCGTGAAGCGCATCTAGGAGTCTGCTGGAGCGCAACTGCTGACGGGCAACGGAGAGCTCCTTCCCCTTGTAGTTCCTGAGGACCATGAAGCTCCTGGTGGCGGTGTGCCTGAAGCGTTGGGAGAATAGCTCGGAATCCCGGACAGCTTTCCTCAGGATCAGTTCCAGATTCTCGGATCTGAGCACATCCCCGAGATCTTCCAGCCTGAAACCTCTCGGGGCGGTCAACATGAAGCTATCGTCCGTTACGGAGACCGTGACGTTGCACTTCAGTTTCTCGGAAAGAGCGAATGCGTAAGCCCTGCTCATCGCGTCGTTGACACGCCTCCCGAATGGGAAGTGGAATATCGCGCTCTTGTTCCCAGAAGCATCGACATAGCCTTCGATTATCAGCCTTGAGTCCGTCGGGATCTTCGCGA
>CAZTFD010000135.1:0-2530 GCA_964612225.1 uncultured Thermoplasmata archaeon
CGGCGTTGACGTAGCCGTTGTGGTGCTTCTCGTAGTGTATCTTCAGCTGCTCCTCAGAGATGTAGGGCTTGAGGTCTGCATATCCATACGCGAGTTTCGGGAGACTGAATGTCTTTACTTCCTCCATGTTTTCCCTCCGTATGCTGCTGAACAGACCATGCGCTCTTATGTATATTTCCACGAACTAGGAGGGTGAACGCTTCCTAGCGACCACCATGCCTGCGATGAGCAGAGCCACGCCGACAATCGGAAGTAGCACTGTGCCGAACTCTGGTACAGGCGTGTCCAGGGTGAAGGATCGATAGAAGGTCGAGCCGCTCGGCGTGCCCATCCAGGTCAGGTGGATTCTAGATCCGTCAAACATGACGTTTGGATATCTCTCATAGCCGATTCCGCCAGTGACATTGCCCATGTCTTGCCCCGTTGGGCCCCCGTCCCCGCTGTAGTTCAAGCGCACCCAGTACTCATTGACTCCTCCCGGATTATCGTACGTCGTATAGGCGACGATGACGACGCCACCCGAGGCGCAGATCGAATGCCGCACTTGCGAGTCCGTTGCCGATATGAGATCCCCCACGAGAACGGGCGACGTCCATGAGTCGCCGTCGGAGGACTTCACCAGGTAGAGACCCAGGTCGCCCCAGTACGTCACATAGATAGTGCCCCCATCCGCTGCAATCATGGGCGAGTATCCGGATCCTACGACGCTCCTGTCCTCCCATGTGGTCCCCAAGTCCGGACTCTCTATTACCACGATGTCAGAGAAATCGTCACTGTAGTTGTAGTACGTCAAGTAGATCTTCCCATCCGCATAGACCATCGGAGGGGCGAGAGGGTCTTCACAGTGCACGTTCGGGTCCACCATCACGGGTGGACTCCAAGTCACTCCTTCATCGTTGCTCTTGGATGACTTGATGAATCCGTCGCTAAGGCCCGCGTATTCGAAAGCATAGACGATGATTGTGGAATCGAACTTGGATATTCCCCGCCCCATATCGCTGGCGTGTTCCTGCATGATTGGCACAGGACTAGACCACGTCGCACCATCGTCGATGCTCTTCATGAAGACCATGGTGCTCGGGACAGGGACATCATGCACGTCTAGACGATACAATGACCCATCGTTCGCATCTAGATAACCGTTGAAATGCAACTCAGGGTTCCATGTTGCGCCCCCATCATTGCTGACGGTCAAGTTGTACCGTCCATACGCGTACACCGAACCTCCGTCCAAGTCGCCGAGGAAAAGAGGCTCCGAGGATATTTGGACAGGGTCAGACCATACGCCTAACGGAGGTTGTCCCCGCGCTCCCATCGCAATCGCTGAGAAGGCGAGCAAGCCCGCCAAAAGGAGCGCATTCGCGGCTATGGCAATCTGTCTGCTAGCACTTGACATCGTCAATCTCACATCCTCCTACGAATCCTGACAAGAAATGCGACAATTACAAGAGAGCCCATCGCAGGCATGAGTACGTTGAACTCGGGAATCCCTGGAGGCTGCACCGCCAAAGGGTAGTAGTCCTTCGATCCAGATGGCAGAGTGTATGGATTGTCCACGATCCCGTCCAAATTGATGTCCGGAGACGTCCATTCGCTCCAGTAGTTCCCAGTCCCCGAAATGTTCCAGTTGTTGTTGTACGGCCATGTCTCCTCATCAGCCTGGACCGCGTTCCCGGCGAACAAGTTGTTCCAGATGACGTTGTTGCTGCCGGAATAGATGTTGAGTCCGACTGCAGTGTTGGACACGATACTGTTCCAGAAGAAGCTGTTGTTGTTGGAGGAAACAAGGTATATGCCATAGATATCCAGCGCGCATGTATTGTTCCTGATAGTGTTCCAGGACGAGTATCCCATCAGGAGTCCGTAGCCGACCCCTTGAAGGTCCTGCCCTTCCACCGTGACGTTTGAGCAACTCGCTAGGATGACCTGAGAAGCCCCCGACGGCAAAGTGCCTGAGGTAGCGTTCTTCCAATAGACAACAGGCTTTCCGTTCACTGTGTTGGAGGTGTCGATGTCCTGCGAGTCCCAGTGGGACGAGGAGCTTCCGCCGATGGACATCCCCATTCCAGTCATCTCGTTGTTGCGCATCAGTACAGACACCGAGCCGCCAAGCGCAATATCGAATTGTGAGTTGTTCGAGAGCCGGCAGTCCAGAAGAGCAAGGTCCGAGCAACCGGATGTGTGGATGCCCCCATGTCCATTTCCCGACAGGAAGCAGCTGGCAATCTCAAGGTCTTGGCAACTTGACGCGCTGAGACCATCATAGTCGTTGGAGTCGAGAGTTGAGTTCCTTACGATACTGCCGTTGCAGCCGACCATGATGATGCCGTAAGCCGGGTGTTTGATGCTTCCTCCATACTTGTAATTCATCGAAGTCGAGCAGTTCTCGATGAGAATGTTGTTCGTCGTGAACATTTCAATCCCGTGACCGGAGTTGTGGTTGCAGGTATTGTTTGTCAGCACGATGCCTTCGGATGACAGCGCATAGATCCCGTCGCCTGGATTAGAAGTCGACATGCTCCCCGAGCCG
>CAZTFD010000135.1:2578-4756 GCA_964612225.1 uncultured Thermoplasmata archaeon
GGTTGTTGCACCGGTCAATGAATATGCCATCGCCATAAGTCCCAGAACAGTTGTATCTGACTATGCGGCTGCTGTTCGACCAAGCGAGGTAGACCCCGTAGCCGCCGTTCTGGACGGCGAACCCGTCGCTGATGGTGATGTTGTTCGAGAATGCTGCTGTGAGGCCGTAAGTGCTCCCGAATGAGCAGCTATTGCCAATCAGAATGGAGTCATGGCATGAGTTGCTGAGGGTGATCCCTCCTCGGTTACTGTCACATTTGTTGTGACTCAAGTAGCAGCCCGTGGATGTCTCCAAGAGGATTCCCAGAACACCATTCATGCAGCAGTAGTTCCCAGATAACGTGCCGTTATCCGAGGAGACTAGGTGGATGCCCCTACCGGCGAGGTTCGAGCATACGTTGTCCTCGAAGGTGCAGAAGTCCGAGCCAAAAGCATAGATGCCATCGCCCGTTCCGGTGCACGTGTTGTTCATTATCTCAACATTATGGCAGGTGTAGACCACTATCCCGTACCATGGATTGTTGCTGCAAGAGTTGTTCGCGAGGAGTCCTTCAGTTGTGTTCAAAAGATGGATGCCCGTGTCGGAGGCGCCCTCCACGTAGCAGCCTTCAACCATGAAATGGACCGTCGTGTTGCCGACGAAGACCCCTGCGCGGTATCCAGTCGCATCTATCGACAGACCCGAGATGACATACGGGTCCGATTCGGAGCCGGAGCCGGGCCACCCCTGGACAGAGAAGTCGGAATTGTTGTTGATAGATATCGGATCGTGGACCATGAGGGACGACTTGTCGATGCCGCCACTTTGCGCTGGCTCCGAAGGCTCGGGAACGATGAGCGCGAGTGCGGGCAACACCAATGCTACGAATATCAAAGTGCAGACAAGGTAGATCATTTGCTTCCTGTTGATCGGATCCGACCTGACGCTATCCTCGATTCCGGTGCCGTCGCAAACCCGGTCCTTGTTCCGGTCAAGGAGCGGCTCTCCGCCGCCAACACCCTGAATCCGCTTCAAGCTCAAGCTACCAATCCTCCGAGAGACGTCCCACTCTCCAGATTTTGGAATCGTATCTGCGCTATATGTGCCTTCTTGCAGAGGATTGCGATTCATGCATTGCTCCAATAAGACCACCGCCAACGGTCAAGTCTTAAGTACAGATTGTGCAATATCAATTCCGCCGAGCAAGACTGGGCTCGCACAGGAGAATGGACAATGACGAGGAGGCGGCTGAAGCTATCAGAAACGAGCTCACCTCTCATGCTGCTCCTGATACATCGCGGAGCAGGCGTCCAAGTCGGAGAGAGCCACCAGTAATTTTCTCGTCGTCACTAGCTTGAAACCTCTTGATTCATAGACTTGGGCGATTTCATCTCAAGTCCGACAGAACAAAGGTGAACGTCATGACGGACAAGCAATCTATCTTGAACGAGCTGGAGAACAGCGTCAAGGGGCTGCAGCAGGAGGCTGCGATTGAGGCCGCGAACAAGGCGCTCGCAGCGGGTGTGAGCCCAGTAGACGCTATTGAGAACGGCCTCGCGAAGGGCATCCGCGAGGTGGGCGAGAAGTTCGCGCGAAAGGAGATGTTCGTTGTCGAGCTGATCTACGCAGCGACCATCATGGAGGCGGCTATCAAGGTCCTTGAGCCCGAGCTGAAGAGGAGCAAGGAGAAGAGGCACTCGGTGGCCAATGTCGTGCTGGGAACCGTAGCAGGGGACATCCACGACATCGGCAAGAACCTCGTAAGAATCATGTTCGAGGCCGGTGGGTACGAGGTTCACGATATCGGCAAGGATGCGCCCACTGAGACCTTCGTGACGAAGGCCAAGGAAGTGGGTGCTGGTCTGATCGGCGCTTCATCGCTCATGACAACAACGGTAGAGGTCCAGAGAGAGGTCGTCGAGGCGCTCAGGGCCGCGGGAATCAAAGCTCCTGTTATGGTCGGCGGAGCTGCTGTGTCCGAGGAGTGGGCCAAGGAGATTGGAGCGCACTACTCGTCGGATGCGGGGACAGCGGTCGAACAGGCGAAGCTGCTCCTGGGAAAAGGAGCGTGAGATGAATGTCCAAGGAACCGATGAAGATCGGGCAGTTCGGCATGAAGCGGTTCGAGGTGATGGAGCCGAGGAGCGCTGAGGCGATCCATGTTAACTCGCTCAAACTGCTCGAGAAGATGGGCATCA
>CAZTFD010000136.1:0-4748 GCA_964612225.1 uncultured Thermoplasmata archaeon
GATCGAGGCGATCAGGGGAGGCATCACACAGCAGACCCTCTGGTACGATTCGTCAGAGGCCGATGGGCTTTACACCGTCACTTTTGGCGACATGGACAACCTGCTGTTGGGCGACACGATCGAGGTGACGGCGAGCTATTCTGGCCATGAATCGACGAACAGCGCAATAGCAGACGGCACCCCTTTGCAGACCATCGACGTGTACATCATCGGAGTGTTCATCCCTGAGTTCGGCTCGCTCTCGGTCGTCGTGGTGTGCGGCGCTTTCGTCGCTGTGGTCATTCTGATAAGAAGGCGAAGAACTGGCTTGTGATCTGTAAGGTCCGTGGCAGCGGTCGCGAGCGACCCTTTGGGAAAAGTCTATTAAGCAGGGCAGACGATAACTCACTTACAAGGCAGCCCCTGCCTAGTTCACGGTGGTAATTGTGAGGTCAATGAGTATCTTATCCAGCATCATGAAGGGACGTATCCCCGCGGTCGCCATCACTGTCTTCGCTGTCGCGGCAGTCGCGATGCTTCTGGCCTCGGGATTCGTGAGCGCGGCCGGCCCGAAGCTCATCAGGGGCTACACCAAGGACAGCGCTGGCCGCCCTATGCAGGGGACCAATGTCGTCCTTGAGGTCCGGACTCCTCTGGACGCTCTCCGGTTCACAGACTCCATGTCCTCGGACGTGAATGGATTCTATTCCTTCACGTTGTCGTCCTTCGACGGCGACTGGAGCGACGGAGACACATTCAAGATCATTGCAACGTACAGCGGCAACGAGAAGATTGAATCCCAGGTAGACAACGCCGGCCCGATTCAATGGATAAATGTGACATTCCCGTTCGAGATCCCGCAGTTCGGTAGCTTGCTCGGATTCGGCATCGCCGCAGGCGGGATCGGTCTCATCGCCATGGTCTTCGTCGTGAAGCGCAAGAAGGACTGAGCTCGGACCGGACCGAACTAGTATCTGCCGAGGGCATCATCTCTTATGCTCACAAGCCCGCGCTTGGCGTATCAATTCTGATAACGGCGCCTTATATATCAGATGAGCGAGATAGGGGTTCAGGACGGCTCAGTCAGTAAGAGTGACTGCTGAGGGGCGAGGAGGATGGGAAGTTTGCTCCGAACCATGATAACGAGGCAGCAGGATTCATATTGCCTCTTTCGCGATATTGAAGCAAGAGATGGGATTGTTTGACAGTCAGTCCTAGTTGTAGAACAAGAGACACGCAGCAGCTGGTTCGTGGCGCGGCGTTTCGCCAACGCCCCAGCCATGCCTCCATCCTCTTAGCCCTGATTGTCTCCATCACATTCCTGGCGCTGCCAGTGCTTCAGACGTTGAACACGGCGGACGCATCCGGGACAAGATCATATCCCTCAATCACCACCGATTCAGAGGAAGATCCTTACACCGAGTCACTACTGGGCTTCCACGGTAGGAACTGGGATTGGTCGAGCTATGCCGACGATGACGGCTATGTCAAGGTGATTGTATCGGATAGGTCGCTCGGAAAGGGATCAGATGACGCTATTGGTGCATTTAGGGCATATCAGACCAATAGCTTCTCGATCGCCTTCCAGGGGTTCGCAGCGCGCGTATCCTTGGACTTGCTGAAGGCCTACGCTTCAGGTTCCGATCCCGTGGTCGATGTCTATCCGGACCTTACGGTCAATGCCACATTGGAGGACAACATCATCCAGGTCGGTGCGGACCAGGTCTGGTCGATGACGGATGGTTTCGGTTCCCAGGTCCGAGGGACGGGCATTGTCGTCGCAATCGTGGATACTGGGATCTACTACACCCATCCTGACCTGGGAGGCGGCTTCGGACCGTCCTACAAGGTCATGGGCGGCTACGATTTCCACAACATGGATAGCGATCCCATGGACGACAACGGTCATGGGACACACGTCGCGGGCATAGTCGCTGCGAACGGGAACCTCACAGGCGTCGCGCCTGGCGCGAAGCTGCTCGCATACAAGGTTCTGGGAAGTGACGGCTCTGGCAGCATGAGCAATGTCATCCTCGGCGTTGAGAGGGCAATGGACCCCAACAACGACGGCAGGACCGTGGATGACCACGTAGATGTGATCAGCATGAGCCTTGGTGGCTCTGGAGACGAGGATGACCCGATCTGTCAAGCTGTCCAGAACGCTATCACCGCAGGCGTTGTCGTGGTGGTCGCGGCCGGCAACTCTGGACCGAGCATGGGGACGGTAGCCTCTCCTGGTGTCGCTCCGAATGCCATCACTGTCGGCGCTATCAACAATACGGGTGCACTCGCGGCATTCAGCTCGCGAGGAGTCCCCAACTCTCTAACGATCAAGCCAGAGATATCCGCACCTGGAGTCACCATACTGTCGACTGTCCCATATTCCGGAACGAAGCTCAGCTCCCCTTCAGGATACTCGTCCTTGAGCGGGACCTCGATGGCCACTCCTCACGTGAGCGGGGCCGCAGCCTTGCTGCTTCAGCTTCATCCTCTCTGGACCCCAGCTCAGATCAAGTCCGCATTGATTTCAAGCTCATCCGTACTCGCAGAGCCGTTGTGGCTCGCAGGAGCCGGGGGCCTGTGGGTACCTGGGGCAACCAACCAGCGGCTGTTCGCCGAACAGCCCCTGATATCATATGGGTTCGCGGGGGACGCGAGCCAGGAATTCATGGTCTCCAATAATGGCTCCACAGCAACATTCACTACAAGATCCTCGGACAGGTACTCCATGTCGGCTGATGGCTCCGTCGAGACTGTGTACTGGTCGAACTCGTCCGCATCTGCTCCTCCGTCGCTGTCCATCAACAAAGACTATGCTGGGCAGGTGAGCCTGAGCGTTTCCACACCTTCGGCTTCCGCACCCGAGGGATACTACGAAGGCTCGGTCCTGGTGACCGGGTCTGGAACTTCACTGCGCATCCCCTTCGGCTTCGCTCTGCTTTCGAAGCTCACGGTTAGAGTGCTCAACATGGACGGCGACGAGGTGTTCGATCCCTACGGAGGCGTATGGGTCTACAGCACTCCCGATGCCGGTATCGCGATAGGGGCCAGAGGAGGAACTACTTGTGCTCCCCCGGCCACCTTCATGCTGCCCTCTGGACAGTACTCGGTCCACGCGATGGGACACCAACTGATCTACACCTATTCCGACCCATACATCCTATCCGGGACGATCAACCTCGGAAGACTGGCCCAGACCGAGCTGAACCTGACGATGGCCTCGGCCAATCGCATGGTCATCGACCTCGCGACGGACGACGGCAACCCAATCTACGTCAAGGACTACAGGGTCTACTGCAGGTTCGTCGGCTCAGAGAACAACATCTCGTTCCACCTGGTCGGTTCGGACTACTCGATCATAGGTAGCGAACTGTTCTCGCTGCGGACCTCGATGCCAGTCTATGTGTCCAACACCGACGCGACCGTTGGCATTTCAATCGCCGGATTCTCCTACTCGAGCGGAATGTGGGACTTCATGGAGCGGAACTGGGATCACTGGTACGAGTCGACGATCGACTCGTCAACCGCCTTCCTCATCGAGTCCAGCTCCGACCTCCAATACCTGCTCGCCTGGGAATTGTCGGGCGTCACATCGTCCACTCCTACCAATCTAGGTATAGACTCTTCAAAGGCGTCTGTCTATCAAACGAAGTACGACATCCCGGGAGCTCTGGAGAGCGCGTGGACCAACTGGGGGACCCATCTCGCGGCTGGGGGAGATGCATCGTTCTACGCCCGGAGGGACACCGACACCTCGCTGAACCCGTTCTTCTCCGGCATGAACAGGACCACGATCGTCCAGGGCGTGTGGTCTGAGTCGTATTTCTACGGGAACCTGTTCGACGGCTACTACGTTCGCCAGTTCTACTCGCCGGACTATACTCACACGATCAAGGCGGACACGATGTCCGACTTGTACCTGCCAGATAGGAACTACCTCCTGCCACTCGACCCCCACAGTGCTACGGACCGTCTCGGCCAGGGACCGTTCTATCCGTCCACGAGGACGGAGAACACCAACACTGAGTTCGTTCTGTTCCACCCTCTTCTGCGCGATCAGTCTGGCGCGGTCGTCGGCGGCATGTACGTGCCGACCATGAAGCTGTACAAGGACGGTGGCCTGAGCGGGATCTACCAGCTCTCCGAGTATCTCTCGAGGCTGCCTGCAGAGAGAGTCGTCAACCTAAGCGGGAACGGAGAATACACCGCTGAGATAGATTACGAACCGACTCCTCAGATATGCGATCATGTCACGATTTCGCTTCATTTCACAGTGCCATCCACAGACTCCGATCCTCCTGAGATAACAGGTCTGGCAATGTCCCAGAGGTTCATACCCGGGTCCTCGCTGCCGATGAGTGTCTCTGTCCGTGATGACTCTACAGTCTCGCTCGAGATGTTCTGGAGGCAGAGCGGGACCTCCGATTGGCAGTCCCTGCTGGTGACGAAGATGGGGGCGAACGTGTTCAGTGCATCCATCCAGATCCCTGCCTCCGCAGAATCGATAGATCTCATGATGAAGGCGACTGACGCCTATGGAAACTACATCGAGTACACCGCTCTGGATGCCGCGAAGAAGCAGGTTCCTGTGATATTCGAACTGTCTTCGGACAGGACAGAGATCGGCTACAGGAACGGAGATGTCTCGGTCGTTCTGTCAGGCAGATTGACGGACGCCAGTGGCAATCCACTTCACTACATGGCCGCGGTTCCTCTTGAGCTGATGTTGGACGGCAGGAAGGTCGCCATGATCCTGGACGAGAACAGCG
>CAZTFD010000137.1:0-4720 GCA_964612225.1 uncultured Thermoplasmata archaeon
CAAAGAGAGAACCGATCCCTGCACCGTCGTCACACGCAGAGGTGAACCAATGATCGAAGTGGGCCGTGACGTACACGAACTCGTTTGGATAGACGGCTCCTGGAATCACGCCAACGACATTGTGAGCCTGCGGACGGAAACCGACCTTGTTGTTGACCACCAGCTTCACCAACACTTCCTGGTTGGCCGCGATAAGTCCCTGAAGATATGCCGAATCGGCCTTGGTGATGTAGACCGCGGGGATCGATACCCCGATCACATCATTCTTGAGCGCGTTATCGGACATTATAGGGTAATCCATGAGCGCGCCCACAGCTCCCCTCGCCTTTGCCTCGGCGAGGGCAGGCAGCCCGTAGAACATCGGGTCCTGCCTATGGAACAGGACTATCTTCCCCGAAACATCTTGCCTCTCGAAATCATCCCATCTGGCAAGATTGACATAGACCAATGGTGCGGTAACCCCGTTCGGACCAGTGCCAACGTCCTTGTAGGCTTGCGCCATCGAGATGGATTTCTGGACAGGACTAAGCAGAGTAACCGAGCTTCCGAGGTCCTCCCAGCCATGAATCGTGAAGTCCTCGATGTACTTGCCATTCGGAAGGCCAGGCTTCAACCCGATCTTCTTCATCTCCGCAGCAAGCATCTTCGCCCCTATAAGGGAACTCTCGGTCCCCGCAACAATCTGCCCGCCGTTTGCCATCCTCTCGGTCATGCTCCATGCGTAGCCATCGTCCAGCACTGCAAGAAACGTCTCCTCATCAGAAATAGGAGATGACGGGGGTTTGCCCGCCAAGGCGTCCGAACCCATAGCCTCTCCCGCATGAGCGGTGTCTGTCTCGCTGTTCAACTTGGCCATAATATCCAGGTCCGAGGGTGCGGGCTTTCCGCCAGCCACGGACAAGGAAACTAGGGACACACTGGACAGAACAAACATCATCATTATTCCAAGCGCGCTCAATTTGAGATATGTTATCTTTCGTTCCATCGCTCAACCCCCCTGGTCGAGATGCACATTCATCCGTGCTTATCAGCGACCCACTCTCGTGTTATTAATCGACTAGGTAAATACCTACTGATTCTGGCGAACAAACCCCGTCTTGATAAACCAACTTGCTCGGATGCCACCCCGATCGCAATAATGGTAGCAATTCCGTGGCCCGCTTCTGCAGGGGCGTACGGAGTTGCCGCGCTAGCAGTGGCTATGCGCTATGAAAAACATGAATCTATAAATGACGAGCAGGTCATCATGAGGCCATGGCCGACAACGTCGGCGGAAGAAGGTGAGGGATGAAAAGACAGTTGTCTCAAGGTGAGAAACTGGTTCTGTTTGCGCTTGCAGAAGACGGACGTCGCACTGATGCAGAAGTGGCTGAACGAGTCGGTGTGAAAGAGTCGACCGCGCGTCGTCACAGGAGAAGTCTCATGAGAGACAAGCAGCTTAGCTTCGTCAACTTCCCATCATTGAATCTTCTTGGAATCGACTTCATCGCAGAATTCTTTGGCAGAACCAGTCCTGCAATTCCAGCAGAGGAAAGGAACGAGATCTACAAGGGATTCTTCGAGAGAAATCCGCAAGTCTTCGACTCGGTTGCTGGCGAAGGCTTCATAATGGCTACCGCTGCCTTTGCTAGTTTCTCAGATATCCTGCTCTTCGAAGAGCGACATGACGCGTTCTTCGAGGACATTCCCTCATCCAAGAGCTTCTTGAAGATGGCGATATTCCCGTTTGATCTCTCAAGATGTTTCTGTGGGTATAATTTCGCCCCATGTATTCACAGAATCCTCGGGCTGGACTTGCCTCACCCAGAGGCGATTCCGTTAAAAGCTCTGAGGCGCGGAAAAGCTGCTCTTTCGAAAATAGAGACACGAGCGCTTGTCGAGATGCTAGAATCACCGACCGCGCCGGACGCCGAGATAGCTCAAAAGATTCGACGATCTAGGCAGAGTGTCACAGAAATGAGGAAGGACTTTCTCGAGCAAGAGCTGATCAAAAGGATAGCGGTGCCAAAGTTGCTCTCCCCGGAATTCGGGGCCGTCGCTTATGCACATCTTCGATTCAAACCGGGAGCAACATTCGAGAAGAAAGTCTCGGTGGCGGGGGACGAGTGGTGGCGCCAGTCGTGCTACATGCAGGAGAGGAATATGGAACTATTCTCGGTGTATCCCTTTGGCAACTTCAGAGAGTACACCGACCTCATGAATGCTTACACAAATCCCTTCCAGAAGGCGGGGATTCTAGATGGCGAACCTGAGATATATGTGATATCCCAGGAGAACATAATGGATATTGTGGATTGCTCGTTTGCGCCTCTCGTGAGAGAGACTCTCTCCTAGGAGTCGCCGTAAGAGCAGCTATGAAAGAGAGAGTTGCGCGCACATTGAAGTCGCCGCAGATGACAGGGCTCCCCTCGAGTCTTCTCAATCACGTGGAATGGACTGACTCTCGTTCCTCATCGCCGTCTCTGGAACGATGAGGGGTTCGAGGGTCTTGCCAGAGCATGGGAGTATCTGGCATAGGACACCCATGTGAACAGGCAACGACTAGTCTGGTTGTGTGCTTAACCTAGGACTAAATGTAACGGAACCTCACCCAGACAGGTGCTCTGGGCGAGCCATCCGCGAGGATTGCGTTGACCTTGACTTCCGCGGGAAATGGCTTGCTCAGAACGACTGGCACGACGTCTTTCGGGATCTCGACTGGCGCTGATTCGACAGAGTTCTTCTTGAGCATCGCGAATATGCTGACCCTGTCGGCGTGGGTGAACCCACTTCCGACACATCCGAAGTACCTACCGTTCCGCATCATTATGAGCGACGCGAACGGTAGTCCGGTCTCGCTCTTCCTAGCACCTATGATATCGACATCTAAGGTTTCCGACCTCTTGAACTTCAGCCAGTCCTTGGACCGCTTCCCTGGCAAGTACTTGCTTGAAAGCCGCTTCGCCACGAGGCCCTCGTAGCCTTCGGCGATGAATGACTCATACCGCTCCCGGGCAGCGTCTGGAGGATATGCAGGGCATAGGAGAATCGTCTTTGAGCTCAGGTCGAATCGGTCTCCGAGCAGCCTCCTCCTTTCTGCGAGCGATTTGTCCATCACCTTCGTGCCATCGATAATCAGCACATCGAATACGATGTATTTCGCAGGCATCTTCTTGCTCAGAATGCTGATGGCCAGCTGCTCCTCCGTCTGCCTCTTGGCCAAGTCCTCAAGGTCCTTTCCAACTACGAGCTCGCCATCGACAACCGTGTGTCCACGTCCTTCTAGAACGCTCATAGCGGAGACAATTTCGGGAAACTTCTTAGCGATATCGAGGTCCCTGCGGGTCCACATGTCGACCCTGTCCTTGTTCCATTGACAGACTATCCTCTCCCCGTCGTACTTTCTCTCGACGCTCCAATCCCCCGTGACAAGCTCCTCCAGCGAGCTTGGATCTGCTAGCTCACACAACATCGGCTCGATACGCATGGTTATCGGCCCAGGGTCATCGCAGACTGGTCCACCAACGTTTCGAGGTCCCTCAATTCCGATGACTTCTGAGGGACGATCTCTTCGATTTCGACGGGCTCTCCGAGGGCCTTTGCCTCGATGTACTTGTCGAGGGTTTCGGTGTACGAGTCTTTCAGATCGTCCCAATCGAAGGACTTTCTGGCCAGGTGACCGATGATGCCAGAGACGGCCTTGGCGACCAGCTGCGCAGGCACCCGTCCAGGTAGGATCTCGACCTCTTCGGATGACCGGATGTTCTGGGCCAACTCCAACCGCCTGAGGAGGATGATGCTCCCATAAGGCATCAGGACTCCGTAGTGATCATGCCCCCTCGATACCCATCCGACAACTGCGACCTTCCCGGATTTTCTGAGGGCTTCTCTGAGGAGCACGAAAGGTGCGCCCACTCCTCCATCTTTCTTGCTCTCAGTGCCGATGTACAGCGGCTCAGAATAAGCAATCTCGGGGATCTTGGAAGGCTCGTAGAATCCGATTATCCTCATGATCTTGGTGGACTGGGGCTTCATCCGGTCCAACTCCTCGTCCTCGAAGAGGATTATCTCGCTGCCGAACCTCTTGCCCTTGGAGATGTCGTGCAGCTCAAGGACCTCCTTGTCGACCGAACAGACTTTCTGATACCTTACAGGCCCCTTGTCGTCCTTGTGGTACTGGTGGAAAGACGGGGAGGTGTTCTCGACCGCCTTGAAGATTCTGATCGGAACGCTGACCGCTCCGAATCCGATGGTCAAACTAAGGATGCTCTTTGCCACTTCCTATCCCTCCAGCGATATGAAGCAAGAGCAGAATACTCCGATATCCCAAAACCATTTCGACGCTAACGCCGCTGCGCTGATCTTTCCTTTCGGAGGCATGATCCATTCCTCTGGAGTGAATTGGTGGTAGGGGGAGATTACAGAATTCCCTAACAGACCATGTTGGGCACCGCTCGAAACCTCTGTCCCAGAGGCCGCAGCCGCCCTTCGAGAGAACCGTTCTTCAGCTGCCCCTTATCTTCCTTGTCGAGCTGACGAGGCTCTCCAGAAGATCCTTGATGAAACCCCTGGACTTGGCGTCAGTCAGGTTGCCACTGCCATCGACCTTGTCCGCAGCAAACGGCACCATGACCTCCGGCGAGTTGATGGGGTGCATGTTCAGAAAGACGAAGCTCTGCCGGAGATGATACTGTCCCCTCGCGCCCCCGAGCATGCCGATTGAGGCGCTCATGACGGCAAC
>CAZTFD010000138.1:0-4681 GCA_964612225.1 uncultured Thermoplasmata archaeon
GCGATGTCAGGCATCATGTCGGAGTATCCGGAGGCGGTGCTCGGAACCAACGATTCGGGGAGGTTCGAGTGCAGGCCGACGCTTCTGAGGAAAGTCAACCGGGGGAGCTGCGCGTTCACATCACGCATTTCTCCGGACAAGATCTCACTCATACCTTCGGCTCATGCGGAGGGCAAGCTCATGTTCAACATCGATCGGTCGAAGAAGATCGTCAAGCAACTCGAGGAGAATGACCAGATCGTGTTCAAGTATGTCGACCCTGAAGGAAACCTGGCGGGATACCCGTGGTGCCCAAACGGAGCCACGGAGAACATCGCGGGCATCTGCAACATGGAAGGGAACGTTTTCGGCTTGATGCCGCACCCTGAGAGGGTATTCTTCAAGTTCACGCATCCCGATTGGACCAGGCTACCCGATGGACCAGGCGACGGGAGAGCTGTGTTCGAATCGGTCCTGGACTACGCGACAAAGAAGTTGTGAGCGCAAGTCGACGTAACGTCCAGCAGGCACACGCCTAGAACCCTCGAAAGAGGGGAAAGCTGTAAGACTGGGAATTGAGTTCCATCGGCCGATGCCTGACGAAGACCATCGTCCAGAAGCCACTAGATGGTTTGCTGGGTCAAGCGATGATGCACTCTCTAAGCTCGACAGCTCCCCCACGGGCCTCTCGTCAAGGGATGCGAGCAAGAGACTCGAGCAGTTTGGCCCAAACGAGGTCGTTCGGGAGAAGGCGAAGGGGCCTTTGTACTACCTTGCAAAGCAGATCAATCAGCCCCTGATCTATGTGCTGCTGATCGCGTCCGTCGTGACTGCCTATCTTGGCGAGTGGGTCGACACTGGAGCAATACTAGTGGTCGTGGCCGCAAATGCAGCCATCGGGTTCATCCAGGAGAGCAAGGCCGGAAAGGCGATCGAAGAGTTGCTCAAGTACTCGATCACTACGGCCAAGGTAAAACGGGACGGCACACAGGTCCCGCTCTCGGCGAGGGACCTCGTCCCGGGGGACGTCGTCGTTCTGCTAGCCGGTGACATGATTCCCGCAGACCTAAGGTTCCTGCTTGCAAAGGATCTATTCGTCGATGAGTCGGTGTTCACGGGGGAGTCGCAGCCGGTCCAGAAACAGACTGAGGCCCTGACTGACCAGTGGCTCGTGCCAGCGGATCAGACGAACATGGCCTTCCTGGGCACCTTCGTGGTCCGGGGCAGGGCCGAGGCTGTCGTGGTGGCCACGGGATCAAGCACGGAGATCAGTAAGATATCCCAGGAGCTCAAGGAGACCAAGAAATCCGCGTTCCCAATGATGAAGCGGATAGAGGAACTCGCGAAATTCTTGTCCGTGATGGTCGCCCTCGCGGCCATCTTCACCCTCGTGGTGGGATTGGCTAGGGGATACGAAGCGGTCTACATGTTCAGAGCGTCTGTTGCACTTGCTGTCGCGGCGATCCCAGAGGGTCTGCCAGCCCTCGTGACAGTTGTCCTAGCAGCAGGCGTTAGGGCGATGGCCAGGAGTAACGCGATCGTCAGGAGCCTGCCCGCGGTCGAGGCGCTCGGAGGCACGACTGTGATTTGCTCCGACAAGACGGGCACTCTGACCATGAACAAGATGACCGTTCTGAAGGTTTTCGCCGGCGGACGGGACTTCGATGCGGAACCACCCACATACACTTGCGTCCGGCATTGCGACTACCCGGGACCTATCTCCATTCAAAGGGAACTGAACCTCTACGAGACTCTCGCTGCGGCGATGCTGTGCAACGATGCAGTCACCAAGGACGGCATCTTCCATGGTGAACCGACGGAGACGGCCCTTCTGCAAGCGGCCGATTCGGCTGGCGTGCAGATGAAGCTGGCCCGGCTGGACGAGATACCGTTCGAGACCACGATTGGGTACATGGCAACGCTGCACCAGGATGTGGGAGACAACGTCATATTCGTAAAGGGCGCGCCCGAGACAGTCATTCCAAAGTGCAACAAGTTGAGAGTGGGCGACCGAACAGAGGAAGCTGACCGCGATGCCCTGTTCGGAAAGGCCGAGGAGATGGCGAAGCAGGCTCTGCGCGTGCTTGCCGTCGCCATGAAGAGAGTCCCGTCGAAGAAGAGAGGACTCAGCCAGGACGACGTCTCGGACCTGACCTTCCTTGGGCTGATAGGCCTGCAGGACCCTCCGAGGCCAGAGGTGAGGGATGCGATTGCGTCCTGCAAGGCCGCAGGGATAAGGGTCGTCATGATCACAGGGGACCACGCCGCGACCGCCAAGGCGATAGCCGAGGATCTTGGCATCCTGCATGAACACGGAGCGGTGGTCACAGGCCAGCAGATACAGACAATGAGCGACGAGGACCTCGCAAAGGTTGTCCAGACTTCGAATGTGTTCGCGAGAACAACCCCCGAACACAAGCTGAGGATAACGGAACAGCTTGTGAAGCAGGGCGAAATCGTTGCAGTCACGGGAGACGGCGTGAACGACACTCCCGCCCTGAAGGCCGCGAGCATAGGGGTCGCAATGGGAATCAACGGGACCGATGTGGCCAAGGAGACGGCGGACATCGTACTCAAAGATGACAACTTTGCGACGATCGTCCGAGCGGTCGAGGAAGGAAGAGACGTCTACAACAAGGTCCAGAAAATCATCGCATGGCTTGTGCCCACCAGCATAGGCGAGGCGCTGATCCTCATCGTGGCCATCGTTCTGGGAATAGAATTGCCACTTTCGCCCCTGCAGATACTGTGGATCAATCTAGTGACGGCTCTAACGCTGGCGACTCCACTAGCATTCGAACCCATGGAGCAGGGGCTGCTGAAAAGACCACCAAGGCCGCCCTCGGAGAAGCTAATCACGCGCGCGATCATTAGGAAGTTCGCCATCGTGTCAGCTCTTATGGTCGTCGGGACGTTCGGCGTATTCTATGCGCATGAGGAACGGGGACAGTCTGTCGAGGTCGCCCAGACAGTCGCACTCAACACACTGGTCTTCTTCGAGATCTTCTACCTCCTTAACGGAAGATCGCTCACCCTGCCCGCCTATTCGGTCAGCATGAGGTCGAACGCATGGCTGTCCATTGGAATCCTCGCGTGCATCGCTTCGCAAATCCTGATCGTCTATTGGTCTCCCCTGAGCGACATCTTCGGTACGGACGCAATCGAGCTTTCGGATTGGATACTCGCCGTCGTGATAGCCAGCTCTGTCTTCTTCGCGATTGAAATCGAGAAGTGGTTCATCAGGTCGGGGGAGGCGCGAAGGATGAGGAGCAGGTCCGTGACCTAGCCGAATCTAGTTCGGAGGGATTGAAAGAACCGGGAGGTGGGAGTCACCCTCCGATTCTCCCATTTGGATTGCACCTTATGTCTCACAGGTCCGGCCCCAAGCTTTAACTATCCTCCTGACCTGGGAGGTTCGATGCGCTGCTCCCATTGTGAGAAGTGTTGCGAAGATACGGAGATGGAACTCTGCAAAGCGGACATCGCACGGTTGGAGCGCCGCGGCTACAAGAAGGACGATTTCTCTCGCTTGGGGACCGACGGGATAACGAGGCTGCTCAACGTCGGCGCGTACTGCTTCTTCTATGATCATGACCGGAAGCGGTGTAAGGAATACGCCCGTCGCCCGCTCGGCTGCGTCATCTATCCAATCAATTCGACACCAGACGGCGAAATCGTAATCGACAGGCTGTGCCCTGAGGCGGATACATTGACGCCTGAGGAGATCGAGAGCAAGGGCAAGCGCCTCCGCCTGCTGCTTGATACGATACGCCTGGAAGCGTGTGGATCAATGTGATCCTGTTGATGCTCCTATGGCATTATCGGAGTGTTGTCAAGCAAACATGTAGCTCTTCGCCTTCAGGTCGGAAAGTTGGACAACGGCGTCCTCTCCCGAGATTGTCACTGGCAAGTAGCTGGGCCAACATCCACCCGAAAGGTTCTCGGTCCCCACGCTGTTGATTGCGAATTCCTTCCCGCAATTGTTGCACTTCATTACGTCGCCGACCTGTCTATAGCCCTTCTTCTCCGAATAGCAAACATCGCATGCGTCTGTCGCGACATGCACATTGCCGTCAGATCCAACGGCTCCGAAATAGCGGACAAGAGTGCCGCCCGAGTTGTATGTGTAGAATTGGGCACTGGTACCGAGCTGGCTCGTCGATATCTTCACCGCGTTCTCGATCTGTGGTGGGGGCGCCTGCACAGGAGAAGGACCGGGAGTACTACCTTGCGACGAGTAGTACAGTGCAATACCGACGACGGCTATCACAAGGAATGAGGCTGCAATGGATATGCGTCTCGTCCTCCTCCTTCTAGCCAATTCGACCTTCCGGATCTCCGAGCGCTTCCCCTTATGCGACACGTCCCGCTTTTCGTACACCTCAGGGGAGTCCAGATTGTGAACTCGCTTCAGGTGATCACTGTAGTTCTTGCTCTTCAGCTCGCACTGACAGACGGGGCATTTCTTCATCCCGATTCCGCTCTTTGATGCTGCCATCCTATCCACCTACGGTTGCTCTTCCAAGATCTCCAGATGATACCACCCGACCATCGAGGAGCTCCACTAACACCTCTCCGACCTTGGATATCTCGGGGTTGTGAGTAATCAGGATGATGGTGTGGTCATCATCATGCAAGTCCTTGATCAGGTCGAGCACGATCTCTCCGTTCTTCACGTCCAGGTTCCCGGTCGGTTCGTCTG
>CAZTFD010000139.1:0-4600 GCA_964612225.1 uncultured Thermoplasmata archaeon
CTTGTAGAAGCCAAGCACGACATCCGACGCTTCTGGGATTGGCTCGACCCTCAGAGTGGCCTCGGTTATTATCCCAAGCGTACCCTCTGCACCTATGAACAGCTGATGCAGCCTGTACCCTGTCGATGTGTAGAGCACTTTGGGGCCTGTCCTGAGAACTTGACCGTCTGCAAGCTCGACCTCGAGAGACATGACCCTGTCAGAGATAGTGCCGTACTTCTGGTGTTTCCTGCTGAACCCAGAGGTCGATATCGATCCGCCAACTGTCGCGACTTTGAAAGACCCTTGTTCCTGGTTGAGCGCGACGCCGAAGCTCGACAGGTGTGTATCGAGATCCTTAAGCGTTATTCCTGGTTGGACATCAACGTAGAGATTGGGGACGTTGACATCCAGGACACGATTCATCTTGATGGTGTCAACGATGATGCCTCCGTAGATCGGCATCAGCATTCCCGTTCGGTTGGACCCGCCACCTTTCGGCAAGAGTGGTATCTTGTGCTTGGCCGCCAACTTCACGACAGCCTGGACTTCGGCAGTAGTCTCTGGCAGAACAACGAGGTCTGGATAGTATCTGTAGTCCTCACCTGGGTCTGTGCGAAGTGTGTCCTTGACGTAAGGGAGCAGATCGGCCTGTTCCCAAAGGACCTTGTCGGCGCCAACGGATTGGGTGAGGGCGGCTCTGACCTCCTTCCGCAACATAGCATCTATCATATGAGCCGGGACTGCTGGCAGGTCGCGTTGTTTGAGGCAACGAAACCTATCGCCATTCACTTCATGCGCAGCTGGGTATTTCACAATTTGCACGCTGGCAATAGCCAGAAATCCGCGCACCCAGGTTGGCGATGACCTCGAATAGCAGACGTCCTGAATCGTCGGAAAAGCCTTAATGTCATGTGCTCATTGGTGACACGCATAACAACTGATATCGCCCATCCGAGAGACGGTATCTCATATGCTAGATGTGGGGGGAAGGTCAATGAGCGGGACCTCTCTGAACAGGCTCTCAGCCCTCGGGTCTGCAGGTCTGGCTTTGTTTCTTATCGCACAGAGCGTATGCGTTGGCATATCGTGGACCGTCTTCAGCTCAAGTTCAACAGTCCTTGCTGACGAGCCGACGATCCTGCGAGTCGGAATGCTACAGGGAATAGACAGCCTGAACCCATTCATAGCTTACGAGGACTCATCATACGTCACACTCTTCAGCATGTACGATAGGTTGCTGTCATATGACGAAGACTTGAAAGTCAAGGCCAACATCGCGACATCATGGGAGGTTGATAGCTGGAGCGATGCTGATGATCCGTTGACGACCGGTGTCGACGAGGGCGCAAACAGACTCTGGCGATACACCATAGCCCAGGATGTCAAATGGCATGACGGCGAGGCCCTCACAGTCAAGGATGTTGCGTACAGCATAAATGTGAACCTGAACGAATCCATGTGGGCTTTCACCCCCTACATCAGCGTCGATACGGCGGAGTATGCCAGAGCTATCAACTCAACGACAGTTGAGGTCTATCTGAAGATCCCCAATGTGCACGTGGAGAACCTCATGCTTCCGATTGTTCCGTTTCACATATGGGGAGGGTACAGCGCTGGTGAGATTCAGAACAGTGTACTCAACGATCATCCGATCGGCAGCGGCCCATTCAAGTTCGTCGAATACGCGAGGGACCAATACGTGATCCTCGAGCGCAATCCGACCTATCATCTCGGACCGGTCGCCTACGATCGTCTCGTATTCCAGTTCTACGGCAGTGACCAGGTCATGGCAATGGACCTGAAGAACGGCAACCTCGACCTTGCAAGGTTCCCTCCCTTGACCTACAACTCCTTGAAGGGGCAGTCGAACATAGAGACAGCAGAGGTTGATAGATACTACCAAAGCACCATCGGGTTCAACTGCTATGAGACGGGATCGAAGGGTGACCCTCTCGTTAAAGATGAGCACATCAGACGGGCCATGCACATGGCCATCGACAAGACCTACCTCATCGACACAATATGGGCAGGCTATGGCGACGTCGGTTACGGCCTACCCGCACCCATTGTTCCGTTCTACCACTGGGAGCCCGAGACGCCGGAGGAGAGCCTCGACTTCAATCTGACCCGCGCAAACTCGGAACTGGACCAGGCAGGATACGATAAGTGGAACAGCGATGGCATCAGAGTTGTCAACAGAACGGACAACCCATTCGGACCGATGGGCAAACCTTTGAGCTTCGAATTCATGGTGCGCAATGACGCTCCCGAGGACATAGCCGCGGCGCCGTACATCAAGGAGATGTGGCAAGAGATAGGCATTTCCGTTCAGATACAGCCCATTGACGAGGGCTCGATGGAGACGGAGATAATGTACGCAGCTTCCCACGACGTTTTCATGTGGTACTGGAGCGGGGACTTCGACCCCACGTACATCCTCGGGATCCATACGGAGGCGCAGATTGGCGGCTGGACCGATACCTACTGGGTGAACGAGACGTATGAGGAGCTGTTTCTGCTTCAGATGCGACAGAGTGGCGCCGAGAGGCAGAATACAGTGTTCGAGATGCAGAGGATCTGGTACGAATCATCCGGGATGATCATCCTGGCATATCCATATGACCTCTTTGCCTGGAACACACAGCACTTCACGAACTGGGGTGACCCCGAATCACATCCCGGCAGAACCATGACACCCTACTTCGGTGCGAACCCGCTATTCCTTGGACTTCAGCCGGTCGGGACCGATGAAGGCGGTGGATCGACAGTGCTAGTTATTGGAGCGGGCATCGGAGCGGTTGTCGTCGCAGCGGTCGCTGCCTTGGTCGTGACTCGAAGACGCAGGGGCAGATCTCCGGCGGAGGCCACTGAGGCGAAGGAGAGGAAGACAGGACTCGAGTAGCTCAAGAACGCAGGACTGCCGTTAGTACCCGAACCTCCCCATCGGTCATCGTGAACAATCGTGGTGCGGACTGGGACTGTCCCGAAGAATAGCAGAAATGACAAAGGAGTTTGAGATGGGAGGGTCAGCGCTTGATCTTGGCCTGCTTCGTCATGTACGCTTCAGACTCAGCGAACTGCTTCTTGAACCTGTCAAGATCTATGTTCGCAGTGTGCAGGATCGCGCTCCAACCCGTTGTGAAGCGGGTCAGGAACGCCACTTCCGCGAGCTCCTCGTCCGTGGCTCCGTTCATCTTAGCGGCCCGTGTATGGAAGTAGATGCAGTACGGGCACTTGATCGAGGACGCGACTGCCAGACCAATCAGCTCCCGGTACTTGGCAGGTATCTCGGTCTCCGAAAAAGCGAACTTCTTCATCAGCTCCCACTCGTGCGGTAGCGCCTCAGGCGGAATCGCCTTGAACTGGTCCAAAACAACGCCCATCGTCTTCTTGATATCATCAAGAGTCTTTTCATATTCTGACAATCTGATTCACCCGACGCGCAAAAGGCTTTCCGGAGGATGTCGATTGCGACGTACTAGTCCGTTAGGAGAGTCACACGAGAACGAAAGGTTGATGTCCTTTAAAGCCGATTCGGGAGTGGTGGAGGAATTGGCTGGAGGTTCTTCATCGGAGATAGTACATAGCGATTTCGAGAGGCGCTTCGACACTGAATCTGAATGGAAGGGAGAACTCGAATCAAAGGCTTCGACTCTGCTAGGATTTGTTGGGGCGTTCATCGTCCTGTTGTTTTCAACGGAACTACTTTGGTCCGATAAGATCCAAGACACTCTGATACTTCTCGGAGTACCCATGATCTTTCAGATACTTGCGGCCTTTCTCCTGTTCTTCATCATCTCTGGCTACGCGACGGCTATCGGCCCCGCATTCACCAGTGTTTTCAAAGACATGAACCAGGATCCAGAAGTCCTGAGGAAGAAACTCGCGGTCGGCTACGCAGCAAGTACCCTACAGAATCGCGTACTCTTCTCCAGGCGAGTCCTGTACTTCCAGGTCGCAGTCCTGCTAGTCGCTGGGTCTTACTTGCTGTTGGGGCTCAACATGGGGGCGATAGCCCTTGGGTGGTTCGATATAACCGACTCAATATCCGGGGCAGACGAATTCCAGCTTCTTGCCATTTTCATAGTTGTTGTAGTGGTCTTTGTGTTTGCCATAATGCTGAAGCTGATTCTGGACAGCGTCTCACAGGAGGTGCAACAAGAGGAAGCTCTTGCGGTCTTCAAGTCTCAGCTTGAACAGGAACTGGACAAGATAATGAAGTTCGTTCCGGGAAGAGACGAACCTTTTTACTCAATAGATTACATGAACAAGAGCGAAGATAAGATTCAAGCTCAACTGCGAGTCATGAGCGTAATGAGCAAGAAGTAAGAGAAGTAGACGGCCAGGCCCTGACGTACGATGAGCCCGACGGTCATGGCAGTCCCAATGACCACTCAAGGATGGTCGGGTACGAGTGATCACGCGAAGAACAACAGGATCACAGAGATTATCGTGAGGAAGAGGCCCCCGAGGAAAAGCACTGCAGTCATGGTCCAGAGCTTCTGCCGCGTGGGGTAGAGGCTGTAGAAGAACATGCAGAATGCGGAGAGCAGGAACGCCGTCGGCCCGGCCATCTACCGGGTGGACCTGGACCACACCACCTTCAACGTCGAGGGCG
>CAZTFD010000140.1:0-4590 GCA_964612225.1 uncultured Thermoplasmata archaeon
CTTACGATCGAGAGCGCCATCGTCGTTATCGCAGACGGGTGCGATATCACCAAGGGCAGGGGCAGGTTGTCCTACGACATGGGCAAGCATGATATCCACTCGATATCGGCCCTTTCCATCGAATCAGTTGACATACACAAGGGCAAGACGAAACTCATCGAGATCCATGTCAGCATGACCAACTCGGCGGGGATCTACCAGGTACAGGAGACGCTCGGGAACAAGGTGGCCAAGTGCCCGTTGAGGGACTACATAGAGATAGTGGCCGATCTGACCCCATCAAAGGCACCTCCTGAGCTGAGGATCATTGACAGGATCGTCTTCTCCGACGGCAAGTACAAGAACGTCTAGATCGAGAACAGCGGGATCGAGATAAACAGCATCGCCAGGGCGATGATCTGCCTCGTCGTTAGCTGCTCCTTCAGCCTCAGCTTCGCCACAGCAATGGTGACCAGCGGATACAGGTTCGTTATCGGCGACACGATGGATACATTTCCGTTCTGGATTGCCAGGTAGAGAGTGATTCCTCCAGCCGCGAAGCAGAGCATTGACAGCTGAAGGATCCATCCGTTCGATTTCGGCCTCTCGAACTTCCCCTTCTCCCTGACGAGCCAATAGACGACCCACATGGTGGGACATATGAGAGCGTAGAGTCCGATGAAATTGGTGTTCCCGATGTCTGAGATGGCCCCCTTCGCGAGGGCGGCGGAAGTCCCCCAGAAGAACAGGGAACACACGGCGAACGCGATCCCCAGAAGTTCCGTCTTCTTGCTCTCACCGCCGTTGTTCCCATTGGTAGAGTACGTGAAGACGAGCATGCTGGCCACGACGAGGATAACGCCTGCGGCCTCGCCGAAGCTCATGGTCTCACCAAGGAAGATGAGCGCCAGCACGACTGTCCAAGGGGCGTAAGCACCGGCGACTGTCCCGACGATGCTGACCTGGCCGTGCTTGATTGATTCGTAATAAGTGATGTACGCCGCGCCTGAGAGTGCTGCTGCCCCGGCCGCTTGCAGCCAGGTCGATAATGGGTACGACCCCGGTTCGTGGAACAATATCCAGTAGATGCTCCACATGACGAGTATGTTCGCTCCCAACATTATCAGGAGATTCGCAGATGAGACACGAGTCCTGGTTTCCTTCGCGAACACCTGACCGAAGCCATACATCATGATGGTGGCGATCGAGAAAGGCAGCCAAAGGAGATCCATTGTTTCAAGCGATATGCATGGCCTAGATAAGGGTTTCCAACCGAATCAGGGAAAACGTCATGCAAGTCCTTTCGCCCGATCGTCCTTCTCGAATAGCGTTCTCCCCTTCGAATCGATCCTGAGGATCCTGTGGTATGGGATGGTCGCCTCTTCAGTGTCGAAGAATCCTCTTCCCAATCCCTTGATATCTCGCCCGGTGATTCTCAGGACGTCTTCCGGAGCTCCTCTGTGGATGTACCATATCACGGCGTCATCCAGCGATTCTCCTTCGGTCCATCGGAGTCTGTTGAGGACTTGTCTAGGGTAGACCACGCGCCTCATCACCTCTGTCGCGATATCGCTTGCGCTGATGGAATGCAATAGAAGAACAAAGGGTTTGCTTCGGAGTCGCTCGGGTATCAAAGCTGGTCCAGCTTTTCCTTGATCTTGCCAGCCAGCTCGGTTATCTTGTCGAACTCGGCCTTCTTCGGCGGACCCTTGACCTCGACAACGCCGAGCACCTCCAGCTTGGAGCCCTCGAGCAGCGATTGGATCTGCTTCACTGCGCCGCCGGACCATCCGAACGATGTCAGCACTACACCGTACTTGGTCGGTGCCCTGAGGGTCTTGACAAGGAGGGTCGCATACGCCGCAACGGGGTGTACGCCTCCCAACACTGTAGGCGCGGCAATGACTACGATCGGTGTATCGACCAATTCTTTCGCGATGTGACCTATCTCGGTGACAGTGAGGTCGAAGATGTTCACGCTCACGCCCATCTTGACAAGCTCTTCCTGGAGGTCCTTGGCCATCTTCAGCGAGCTGCCCCACATCGAGACGTAGACTATCATCACCTTCTTCTCGAACTTCTCCGTGGTCCACTTCGAGTACTCGTCCAAGATTACCTTCGGGTCCCTCCAGATGACTCCGTGCGACGGGGCGATCACGTTCGGTCCGAGCTTCTTGACCTTCTCGATGGCGTTTTGGCCAGGCTTCCTGAATGGCATCATGATCTCGGCGAAATACAACTTGGCCATGTCCACCGATAGATCGTTCCCGTATTCGTCTGCGTAGAACGCACCGACGGCAAGGTGGGAGCCAAAGAAGTCGCAGGGGAAGAGTACCTTGTCCTCCTCGAGATATGTGAATATCGTCTCCGGCCAGTGCAGCCAAGGCGCGTCCACGAATCCAAGCGTCTTGCCGCCGAGGTCTATCTTGGAGCTCTCGTCCACGACCATTATCCTCGCAGGGTCGATATCGAAATACATCACCGCGGCGTCCTTCCCTTTCGCGCCCGCAACCATCTTCGCGTTCTTCGCCAGGGCCATTACATGCTTGATCGCGGTCGCATGGTCTGGCTCTGCGTGGTTCATCACGACATAGTCGATCTTCGAGGGGTCCACATGCTGCGAGATCTTCTCGACGAGCTCATCCTCGAAACCCGGATTCACGGTGTCGATCAGCGCGATCTTCTGCTTCCCGACTACTAGGTACGAGTTGTAGCTCGTTCCGTGGGGAAGCGGTATCAGACCGTCAAACAACCTCCTGTCATGGTGCTTCACTCCCACCCAGAAGACGTCGGGTGCAATCGATATCGTTCCCATTGATTTGGCCATATTCTCTTCCTCGTTGTTTTACGAATAGTGAGGGGGTTCTTAGATTTGTTGCCGTTCCAATCGAACGAGGTGCGTGCCTGTCAGGAACACGAGCTGCCAGCTCATCTTAGAGGATGGCCTTTGAGTGCGGTGCATGGTCTTGTTGAGTCGAAGAGTCTATGAATGCCGCTGTGCATTGGAGGATGCTCTTTCCAAGGGTGATAGGACCATGGACCTGAAGTCGAAAGTCAGATGGATTCCTGAGCACAAGGGAGTCGTATTCTGGGACATCACGCCCCTGTTGAAGGACAAGCAAGCCTTCAGACAATGCGTTCAGAACCTCGCGGACCACTACAGGGACAAGAATATCGATGTCGTCGTCTCGAATGAGGCAAGGGGCTTCATAATCGGGGCGCCCGTGGCCCACGAACTGGGTGTCGGGTTCGTTCCTATAAGGAAGAAGGGTAAACTTCCTCACAAGGTCGCCAGTCTGAGCTACAACAAGGAATACGAGTCCGATGTGATCGAGATCCATGAGGATTCGATAAAGCGCGGCGACAGGGTCCTGCTCATAGACGACCTGTTGGCGACCGGAGGAACGATCAAGGCCAATGCTGACCTCGTGGAGAAGTTGGGCGGCAAGGTCGTCGGCATGGGTTTTCTGGTCGAGCTGGATTATCTGCGGCCGAGGGAGTACCTTGGGGGGAAGTACGACATCTTCTCGCTCGTAAACTGCAAGACCACGACGGAACAGGGCTGACCGAATCGGAGCAGCTCCAGGGAGTTATCACCTGCTTCGAAAAACAATCGAGACTGTGGAAAGAAGGTTTAATATCCGGGCTGTGGTTCCACAATCATGGCCCTTGAAGCGCTGAAGGCATCGCTCGCTTATTCTGTTATTGTGAAGCGCGGCGAGTATGAATACATGGTGCACCCGATAACGGACGGAATACCATCCGTCGATCCAGCGATCATCAATGAGATCTCAACTGCCATGCTTGAGATCGGCAATTTCGATTGCGACATGATAGTCACAATCGAGGCTCTTGGGATTCCGCTTGCGACCGCACTGTCGCTGAAGACGGGGAAACCATTCAACGTCGTGAGGAAGAAGATGTATGGTCTGCCGGGCGAGGTCAGCCTCTCACAGGTGACTGGCTATTCGAAGAACTCCCTTTGGATAAACGGTCTCAAAGCCGGGGACAGGGTCACAATCGTCGATGATGTCATCAGCACTGGAGGCACTCTCTGGGCGGTCGTCGAGGCGTTGAAGACCATGCAGGTCAAGATAGTCGACATCCTCGTGGTTATCGAGAAGACCGACAAGAAGCCCGAGATCGAGAGGAAGATATCCATGCCGATCAAGACCTTGGTCAAAGTCGAAGTCGTGAACGACAAGGTCATCGTATTGTAGAACATATTGTTGTTTAAGAGCATCTAGAATGTGTCGTTTGCGTCTATTCAATCCTAAAAGGACACTACGTTCTCCCGCGGCATCGTACTATTACTGCAGTGCGCGCGTGGATTGAAAGGTCGGAACATCCGCACTCCGTGTCGGGGCTAGGTCTGCTCGTTTCAGTCTTGTCAGCGTCCGCACTAGGGACGGTCATCGGCTTCTCCTCGGGTTTGGTGCCGGGCCTGCACATGAACAACATCGCAGCCGCAATGACCGCCTATGTTGGGATCACCGTAGGGTTCTTCGGCGCGCTATGTTCGTTTCTGGGCGTATCTGAGGCGAGCATAGCCATATCCTGTTTCATCTCGGCCGCGCTCGTGGCACACACCTTCGCGGAATCGATAACATC
>CAZTFD010000141.1:0-4520 GCA_964612225.1 uncultured Thermoplasmata archaeon
TGATGACGAGCGTTCACCAGCGCGGCGGGGTCGTGACGGCCTATGTCAAAGGGGCGGGCAATGAGATTCTGGATCGCTGCGAGACCGCGCACTGGGGCGACAAGATAGTTCCTATGACTCCGGAGCTATCAAGGCAGGTCCGCAACCAGATAGACGCTTTCGCCCAGGAGGCATACAGGGTGATCGCCTTGGCCGTGAGAACGCTCCCGGAAGCGATGCCAAGGTATGATTCGGCGTCAGTGGAAACGCACCTGACCTTCGTCGGGCTCGTCGCGATACTGGACCCTCCTCGACGAGACGTCGCGCAGGCAGTTCAGAAGGCAAGGAGTGCTGGCATCAAGATCGTGATGCTGACTGGTGACCACGAACTGACTGCGGCCGCGATTGCCCGGAGAGTCGGAATAATCACCTCGATGGACAGTGTCGTGATGTCGAGCGAGAGGTTGGTTGAGAAATCCGATGAAGAGATATCGGAACTCCTCGACGCGGAGGAGTTGGTCTTCGCACGAATCACACCGGAGCAAAAGCTCCGAATTGTTCAGCTGCTGAAGAAGAAAGGCGAGACAGTGGCAGTAACCGGCGATGGCGTGAACGACGCGCCGGCGCTACTTGAGGCCGACATCGGCATCGCCATGGGAATCGCCGGGACCGACGTGGCTCGAGAGTCATCTGACATGGTCCTCATCGACGACAACTTCGCGTCGATTGTGAGCGGCATCGAGGTCGGACGCTCTGTGTTCGACAACCTCAGAAAGTTCATCGTCTACGTTTTCAGCCACAACTGGGCAGAGCTTATTACTTTCATAGTGTTCGTCATGCTGCAGACGCCTCTTCCCTTGGCCGTCGTGGGTGTACTCACGATCGACCTCCTGTTGGAGATCCCTCCCTCCCTGGCTCTGACTATCGAGCCGCCGGAGCCTGGAATCCTGGAGCGGGCGCCAAGGTCGAGGAAGAGCCGCCTGCTCGACCTGAGGGCTCTAGCCAGATCATGCTACATCGGCACTCTCACGGGCTTAGTTGCCGTCTTTTGGTGCTTTGGCGTGTGGAACGAAGCTGGTTGGTCCCTTGGAACGCCTGACATCGCAGACAGGTCCGCCTATCTGAAGGGGACTACGGTTGTACTGGTAGGCATCATGGCGGGCCAGCTAGGGAACCTGTTCGCTTCCCGGACCAGTGTCAAGTCGACTTTCAGCCTTGGTCTCACAAGGAACAAGTGGCTTCTCCCGAGCCTCGCGGTTGAGTTCGCAGTACTTCTGGCGATCGTCTATCTGCCATTCCTGCAATCTGTCTTTGGAACGAGGGCTCTGGAGCCTGTCCTATGGCTGTACCTGCTCGCCTTCGCACCAGTCATCTTGCTGCTGGAAGAAGCCAGGAAGCTCGTCCTCAGGGCTACCCTGCCGGCACCTGCAGTGCATCTGCCGTCTCCCGTGACGCTCACATCGCCAGAGGAGGCGCTGACCCAGGCCACCATTCGGAGACCGAAGACTCCATTCAAGGAGACCGGTCCACCCGTGGTCATGCTGAGCTTCTCCTCGATGGATATGCGAGATGCTCTGCCGATCGCTATCGGCGTTGCGGAGCAGTCTGGTTCGAAGGTGCTGATCGCCTCTGACCGCAAGCTCCCTGAGTCGTTCAGAGAGTTCGTCTCATCGGAATCCAATGTCGAATCCCAGTACATCGGCCTGGAGACCACAAAGGGGTCCAAAGGAAGGCGGTCCGCGGCGAAGGCGATAAAGAGGCATGCGGAGCGCGCGGGGTCTGAGATGATTGTGCTGCCTGTGAGTCGAGACGTGTTTGCGGGCAGAAACTCCAGAAAGAAATTTGGATGGATTGAGGAATTCTCTGGGAAGCGAGTGATCCTTGTGAGCGGGCCTCCGAAGCGCACCAGCGCTATGGAACGCCCGCATCGGCTCCTGCTCCCCGTCCTTGACGAGTTCCATCCAGAGCCTTTCGTTCTTGCGGGCGCCCTGACTTCGTCCTCACCCTTCCCTGATGTGGACGTCGTCGCTGCGAGAGTGATTGAGATCCCGCAGACGATCCCCCTCTATTCGACCTATCGTCCAGAGTCGCTAGTGGACGCAGAAGAAGAACTGTCCTTCTTGAAGATCATCCGCGGATTGCCCCTACTTCATCGGCTGAGCTCTAGGGTCCTGCTCGTGCGAAACACAGTAGGGGATCTCGTCGACTTCGCCGAGAAGCGCCGGGTCGACTTAATCATCCTCCGAGGGGACTGGTCTGAGAGCCGTCACGGGTTCCTGCCAAAGAGAGAGAGAAGAATCGCAGCGAAAGCTCACTGCGCTGTGGCAGTGATGATGTCTTCAACCCGCTAGATTCATGCGCCGAAAAGAGGCGGCCCGCACTCAGACCTGGACAGATAAAACGCAACCGAGCGAGCTAGCCACAGGTATTGACGGGTTGGAGGGATGCGAACGCTATGTACGCGCGCGTTCCGAATGGGGGAAATCACGAATCGATAGTAACATCCAGAATTGAAATGTGCGAGGGCCCGGATATTCGCATAGAATTTGCTGGCAATTAAACCCCCCACCTTTAGAATTCACGAGGGTGAGGGACAAATTGACCCTTGATTATTGGCCCGGAATTTACCGGTGATTAATGATCCCAGCATTATCTACCGTCATGAAACGGCCTTGCGCATAGACTCCCTCACTTTGAGCTCTTGCTCACTTCGTCTAGGAAACCCCGTACAATTTCGATGAACTCTACGCGATCCTCCCACATCGGCATATGAGAACCCTTCTTGAACAACACAAGCTTCGAACCACGGATGCCACGGTGAATGACTCTGGCGCACTTGGGCGACACGAGATCGTACTCCCCCGCGGTGACGAGGCATGGCAACCTGATTTCCTGAAGACGGTCCGTGATATCCCATCCAAGAAGACGGTCGGGAAGGTTCCGATTGTTGAATTCAGATAGATGTTCCAGAGAGTAGCACACATCATAGGGCCAAACCTGCAGCCGACAGCATTCCGTTCGATTGAAGACTTCCTTGGCTGCAAGATACTTCGGGTTCTTGAAATCGCCCTTCTTTGCGTACTTCATCATCGTGAGCCGCACATTTCTTGGCGTATGGGGATTCCATTCTCTCTCAACCATCTCGTTGCTGGCGAGTCCGCTGGAGATTATGAGGCTTAGGAGGCTTTTGGGGTACTTCAGAGCTACATCCATGGCGAGAGCTCCGCCGTAACTGCTGCCAAAGAGGTGAATCTTTCCTAGTTTCAGAGCTTTGCGTACGCCCTCAACTTCCTCCACAGCACGGGCGTGTGCGTAGTACTTGGTGTTCCTCGGCCGATCAGATCTTCCGCAACCAATCTGGTCATACAAGACGACACGGTACCCATACTGGACTAGATCTGCGAGCGGCAGCAAGTAGTCGTGCGTTCCGCCTGGACCGCCATGCAAGCCGAGCAAGGTCCCTTTGTCAGGTCTCCCAAACGAGCGGTAGTAGAGCTTGAAGCCCATGACTTTGACGTATCCTTCGGACGGTTCCGCTGTCATCTGCGTCATCTCCTCATTGACAGCTCAGCCCAGCTGAGCCAGCAAGCCTAGACGATCGTAGGACTCGTGGAATTCGATAATCTTGCCGTCGCGGATCTTCGCAGTCGCCATGATTTCCACTTGGACTCTCTTGTTCGTGGGCGAAATCGTCTTGCCGTCAGGAGCCCCAAGAGGTCCTCTGTGAGTCGCTGAGGCGAGTAGTTCAAAGCAGACCATATCACCTTGCCCAAAGGCACGGACTATCTTCATCTGTGTGTCCGGGAACACGGACAACATGCCTTGGTAGCTCCTTAGGATGGCATCCCGACCTCTGTAGGGTTTCATGCCCGGTTCATTCATAAGAGCTGATTCTGCGTGCATCTCTCCAAACTTGGTCCAGTCTCTGGCATTGTAGCTTGCCCACATGCGGTCAACTAGCTGGAGATTCTCCTTCATGCTCATAGCACACCATCTCCTCCAAAGTCCGAATCGTCTTTCATCCTCTAATGTCTTTTCCGAGGTGAAAGTCGCTCACGAGGGGCGAAGCACAGCCTTCCTCCTCTCGAGTTCTTTGGCGAGATACTCGAACCAGGCAAAAGATTCGGGCAGGTTCAACTCCGCCCTCCAGCCCAGAACAAGTGGCCCCAGAATCCTCCATTGGAACACAACACCGTAGCCGAACAGTTCTCTGATCAAATCGATGCTGACAAATCGTCTGCGAACCATGAAGCCAAGTCCATTCATGAACCAGCCTACTCTGTCAATGTCTGTCCAAATTGGAGACCTGTTGGGAGATGAGATTGATCCGTGCTCTCTGCAGAAGGTCTCATAGTCCTGTGGCTTGAGGGCGACTACCTTGCTGAAGGCCCTCTTCATGTCATCGCTACCCCATGTCACGTACAATCTCATCACGATGTCCATCTGTCTTGACTTCACAAGGTTTCGGACCTGTAGCACATAGTACAAGACCCCTGCAATCACGCTAGCGCTTGCGATGATGATCGATACGGTTGAAGCAT
>CAZTFD010000142.1:0-3600 GCA_964612225.1 uncultured Thermoplasmata archaeon
GACCTGTGCCGTAGACGACATGCACAACACCCATCCCATCGACAACCACTGATGGCGGGGAATTGTCCGTGTTGGCCATGCTGCCGGCTTGGATGTATATCACCTCTGGGGCCTGCCAAACGCCATTGAACTTCCTAGCCGCTACATTGCCCGCGTAGGCGTAGACTGCCCATACATCGTTTCCGGACCCCGCGGGGACGACGGAACCTTTCACGTTGTCGCCGGAAACGGCCGCAGCCAGTATTTGTCCCGAGTTCATCCAAGAGTCCGTTATGTTTGCATCCGTGCTCCTGAAGGCCGTGAGCTGATATCTCGCAGATGGCTTGACCTGAGTGCAGTTGGAGGAGAGCACCCAGAGGAACCCCTTCGTGTCCTTGCTGATGTATGTGTTCTTCCCCTCGATGGGGAAGCGCGATGTGTTCAAGCTAGAGTCGCGCGCGGCCCAAGAGATCTTGCGCGCCATTGCGTCGACCGTTCCCACCTGGATGGACACATTGTTCGTTTCCGATGAGGTGTCGCCGATCGCGTAGACAGTACTCGTCGACGAATCGTACCATATTGATGTCTCGTTGACATCTGGGGTGGTGAACACAGATCCGCATTGAATCCAGGTCTGGCCATCGTCCACGCTGTACTTGTGGACCGTATTCGCCCCGTCGAAGAAGAAGCTCCAGTAATTGATGCCGTCGTAGAACACCTTCCTCTGGTAGGACATTGAAGTCGCATACGGAGATGCCGAGGAAGGGTCGACGATCCAGGTCCTCGTCAGTCCTCCCATGGAGGATGCGTCAAACGTTGCGAGGTCGCTCCGGCCTCTCCAAGAGGTCGTCTCGACGATGAAGTCTATGTCGGTACTACCTCCGATGCTGGCTGCACTGACGCTGACCTCGATCCTTTTTGAGTCCTTGGCGGCCTCCACTATGTCAGTTGTCTCGACCCAGTTGCCGAGGGACGAATAGTCGAACTCTTTCACCGAGGTGATTCTTCCGAAGAGCCCCTTCACCTCGATCATCTGATCTGCGCCGATTTGCTTCGAATTGAGAGTCATCCAATTCCCCGTGGAATTGGACCTGTCACTGTCGACGTATATCCTCAGGACATCCTCGGCAGTCCGTCTTGGCAGGACCACAGCTCCACCACCGCCAGAACCAGAGGGTTTGGAAACCTGGGCAGGCACGAACGTGCCACTGCATATCTCGCCCCACACGCTGACATAGAAGAATGAGTCTTGGGAGGTGCTCACATTGCCCACTTCATCCATGTCCGTCCCAAGGTCGGTTACGGGGATCGAATCTAGGTCCATCGAGAGCCTCCCCTCCCAATCGGCGAAGGCTCCATCGATGGCAATGACGGAGGGAGGTATACGGACATATGCGCTCGCGCCGCTGCCAACGATTTCCACGCTTGCGAAGGAAGAGACGATGCCCGATGCTAGCACATCCACGGACACGAACTGACCATCGGGCGACGCGGACGTGTTCACGGCTATGACCATTTCATGTACCTCGCCCTTGGCGAGAGAGAATGCGGGTTCTTGAGAGACAATCGGAGCGCCGGTCAGCGTTGGGTCGACCGACTCGACCCGTCCACCTTCACCTTCGCATGTGAACCTCAATGTGAGCATTGTGACCGAGGCCGATTTCGGCAAGATACCATCTACTGTGACCTCGACTGAAGGCACTTGCTCTACTACAAGCACGCCTCCCTTGAGCGGCGCAGTGTAGCTCACCGATCCTCTGTCAACG
Source organism: uncultured Thermoplasmata archaeon (assembly GCA_964612225.1). Classification (GTDB taxonomy): domain Archaea; phylum Thermoplasmatota; class Thermoplasmata; order UBA10834; family UBA10834; genus COMBO-56-21. The sequence continues at coordinate 1,746 of CAZTFD010000142.1, forward strand.
GAGTCCTGGGAGACAAGCACGAACCTCGCCGACTGCCCGAGCTCCACCGGCAGAGAGGCCCCGGCCTCCAGGCGCGTGAGGTCCAAAACGCAAGAGAGAGAGCCCACCGATGTCCAACCATTCCAGTTGTACTGGTCTGATGAGGAAGAGTACCGGGATAGCGAAGTCGCTGTGACCGCGGAATCCCATCCCGTCAGCTGGAGCAAGAAGTCCGCGCCGATCGATCCCGTGATGTAGCCCGTGGTGTTCAAGCCGTCTGAGTCAACGAACAGGAAGTAGCTTTCGGGATTTGGAGAGCTCATGACGCGTTCCTGTGTCTTGAGATAGAGGAACAGGTCCGACGCCTGGGTGCCGATTGCCCATTCTGTGATGTTGGAAGTCGCTGAGGTTGAATGGATCCTTGTCCCATAGATCGTAGCGCCATCCCAGTCGGAAAAATCGCCATCGATAGAGAACTCGCCAGACTTGTTCGAGTAAGATAGGAATACGAATGTCGGGATGACGATGGCGATTGCCACAAGCACTGATAGGAGCTGCCATCTGGTTAAGAACGAAGTCCGCTCCGCCGGTTTCCCCTTCGGCCGCGACCCGAGCCCGTTCGAGATCCCTGTCCCGTTCACGAACGCCTCGCCTTTGGCAGCCTCCGCGCCGCTGACCTTGCTCAACCCGTTGACATGACCGACTCCATTGGTACGACCGCGGGCGATCCTGCGAACTACCACTGGAGCTCTTGGGGGTTTCGTGGATTTCAGCTTCCGGTGCTTAATGTGCGTTTTCGCCGGCATGATGTCCTTGACAGGAGCAAGGGCCGAATCCTGCAGAAGCTGGACCTTGGGCGACTCCAAATCCAGCTTCGGAGGCTCTTCAGGAGGCTTCGCCTCGCCGAAGCTCGTAATGCACAAGGGGCATCTGGGGAAGCTAGTTGGGACGACGGCATCGCAGGAAGGACAGCGGCGCGTTTCCACAGGCGGTTCTTCACTGACCTTGCCAGACGGTTCTGGCACGGCGTTGGAATCCAGAGGAGCCGCAGGCTTGATCAGATCGCGAATCTCCTCTAAGGAATTACCGCACTTCGGGCACTTCTTGAGCCCTTTCTTGATGGGTGTTCCGCAGTTCTGACATCGGAGCGCGGACCTGAACTTGAGCACATGGCCACACCTCGGGCAGCTCGATTCCGTTCCGAGCAGGGTGAAGGCACACTTCGGACAGCTTGTCCCCTTGTCTTTCTTCTTCTCCTCGGCCGACTCGGCTTCTTTGCGGTCGGCCGTCGGCGGGACTGCAGTCTTCGTTGCAGACTTGGACTTAGCCTTGGTTGGCATTCCTGATAAGTCGGCCTTGCAGATTGGACACTCCTTCGATCCTTTTGAAATCCGTTCACTGCAGGACGGGCATTCAATCTTGGCGGTCCTGCTGAGCTTCTTCCCGCAGTTGGGACACGCGCTCGGACGGCCCGTGATGTCAACGCCGCAAGCAGAGCAACGTCGTTTCTTCGTATCAGGAGAAGTCATGGTATCAAAGCAGATCCCAGAGCCCGGCCGCGACGTCAGGTATTGCGTTCCTCGTCGCAACGTCCCATGCGCCGGCATCTAGCCTATTGTCGTGGTATGATTATAGTCTTTCCTAGATTGAGACGCGCCGATTCGACAGTCCAGCTGTCTCTGGTTCAATCCAACTTGATTGATTCCCGGTCAGGTGAGTCGAGTCCGAGAATAGCCAAGCCCTAGGCATCACCAACGACTCGGACGCATCACTTCTTCTGCCCCTCCGACCGTGCGTCCTCCTTAGTGCGGGTCGAGGTTGGAGGAGGCTGCGTACTCGTGCAAGTTGGAGATCTCCGGAGGTATGTCAGTGGCAA